>JBDRQG010000186.1:0-11781 GCA_043826475.1 bacterium | reverse complement strand
CAGTACGGTTTGACCATTAATGTTTGATAAAACGCCGCCACAAGAGTAATGGGCTGCGGGGACAACCGGAACCGGGCGTTCGGTAATATCAAAACCGCGATTGAGGCATTGCTGATAGATATTAGGGAAACGCTCAATTATGAACGATGGTTTAAGATGGCTGATATCGAGAAGAACAAATTCTTTGCCGCTCTCCTTGAGTTCCTTATCTATCACACGGGCGACAATATCTCTTGGAGCGAGATCTTTTAACACATGTGCTCCCTCCATAATCAATCGTCCATCAACAGATTTTAAAATTCCCCCTTCCCCCCTGACAGCTTCAGAAATCAAAAACGGCCATCTTCCGGGTGTATAGAGCGTCGTGGGATGGAACTGAATAAATTCCATATTAGCAACCGAAACCCCTGCCCTATAAGCAATAGCCACCCCATCGCCGGTGGCAATTTTGGGATTGCTGGTATGATAATAAACCTGCCCGAGTCCGCCTGTCGCTAACATCGTAACAGGCGAATAAAATGAATCAAATGATCGCTCTTCTTCAGAGAAGACATATCCCCCGCCGCAAACTTTTTCCCCTTCAAATTCACACATAATCAGATCAAGCACAATATGATCACGAAAAATATCTATTTGCCCCGACTTAGCCCGACAGGCAGTAAGAAGAGCTCTTTCAATTTCAGCACCGGTTAAATCGGCTGAACGGACGACTCTGGGAGCGGAATGCCCTCCCTCGCGCCCTAAAGAATATTCCCCCTCTTTTTTAGTAAATTGAACGCCGTAGTTCACCAGATCACGTATTGCATCAGGGGCCATTGTTACTATTTGCTCAACAAGTTTTTTATCACAAAGCCCGCATCCGGCTGTAAGGGTATCTTTAACATGAGCATCAAATGAATCAGTCCTGGCCAGAACTGCGGCAATTCCACCTTGAGCTCGGTTGGTACTGGTATCTTCTTCAGCTTTTTTTGTTACAATTGCTATTTTTGAATTGGGATTCAGACGCGCAACTTCAAGGGCATAAAACAAACCGGCTATGCCGGTGCCAACTACCAGAAAATCATAACTCCGTTCCATCAATCAATCCGCTTTTGTAAACCAAGACGATTGGCTATATAAGAAACTAATTTTTCCTCGCCAGGGTCCAGGTCAATTGTTTGTTGAAGGTAATAAATATCTCGTTCAAAATCAAAATTTTCAATTTTCATCCAATCCTTGCCAGTCGTAATAATAACATCGGAATTGTAATTATCAATCAATTCTTTGATTTCGGAAAGAACTTTTTCGTTGTAATCCTGATGATCGGATAGTTCCAGAGCAAAATCCAGATCAGATGAAAGAGCAAACACCTGCCTTTCAAATGGCCTGAAATTTCCTATTCCGGCAAACATAAAAACTGATTTATCTTCGAGATATTTGGCCGGAAGATTCCGGTCATGGCCAATTAATTCAGTGGCCCGAAACTGAGCCTGGTAAATTTCAGCCTCAGGATTGATAGAACTCAGTTTGTTTCTGATATAGGTAATATCTTTGGCAAATCCAGCCCGGGTAATTAAAATAACATCGGCTCGCTTGATGGCTTTGAGAGATTCACGCAGTTTGCCCATAGGGAACCACTTTAATTCTTTTTCATCAACAGCAGCATCATATGTTACAATATCAATATCTCTGGATAAAGCGTGATGCTGGAAGCCGTCATCGACAATTATCAAGTCGACATCATTTCCCAACGCCAGTTTTTGTGCCGCCTCCACTTTTTTGGTTGAGATAGAGAATGTCGCTTCAGGAAGTTTTGTAGCTAAATATTTTACTTCATCGCCGGTGACTTCAACAGCCAGGTTTTGTACTTTGTAACCCGGTTCAACAAATGAGATTTCTTCCTTGCGACCATAACCGGATGACACAATCCCCACTCTTATTCCTTCTTCCATTAATCTGGAAGCCAGTAATTCAACCATTGGCGTTTTTCCGGTTCCTCCGACGGTAATATTTCCTATTGAAATGATGGGTTTTTCAACTTTTAAGGGATGTCTCTTCAATTTTAGATTCAGGCTGGCAATTAAGCGATAGATTAACGAGACAAACCACAATACCGGAATAGCAAGAATCCACAATGAAAGCCCTTTACGGCGCAGGAATTTTTTCCAGATTGTCTCAAACATTTTTAAGCCTGCCAAAAATATATTCACCTGCTATTGAAGTCGGCGAATTTGTAACATCGTTTTCTGTTTTTTTACTGTATGACAATCCGCCACTTTTCATTTTTGATGCAATTTCATAAATCTCTTCAGCCGATGAAATTTTAGCGCCATAATTATTTTGCAAAATATAATCAGCTGCCTCAACAACATTACTTAAAAATGGACCAAATAGAACAGGCGTGCCTGCCCAAACCGGTTCCAGAATATTATGTCCGCCGATATCCACCAGCGTTCCACCTACAAAAGCAAGATCAGCCATCAGGTAAAGATCGTTAAGAATTCCCATCTTATCCACAAGAATTATTGATGCCATCTGGCTGTCGTGGCCATAGATGGAATAGGCAATATTTTCATCGAGGCAGATTTGTTTGATTTCTTCAATCCGTTCAATATGGCGCGGGGCAATAATAAGCTTTGTCTTTATATCAGATGCAATTTTCGAGTTTATAAATTCTTTAATAAGGAGCTTTTCTTCGCCATTTCGGGTTGATCCGGCTACAATTACAAAATCATCTTCATTAACACCTGCCCGATGGCGGATTTCATTTATGCGCCCTTTGGATCGAGGCATAAGTGGGGCATCAAATTTCATGTCCCCAACTACTTCCGATCTGGTATCATCGACTCCGAAATACTGGTAGCGTTCTTTGTCAGCCTGGGTTTTGAAAAAGAAGTGATCATACGAGAACAGAATTTTACTCATAAATCCTTTTATGAATTTATACCGCCCAAAAGCCTTGTCGGACATTCTTGCATTAACTTGTATCTGAGTTATCCCTTTAAGAGCTGCTTCGTGACCCAGGTTAGGCCAGATTTCAGTCTCAGCAATTACGATTGCCTGTGGCAGGACATTAATAATAATTTTTCTGATTACCAGTACACAATCAAGAGATAAATATGCAACATTGCAATTGTTGGCTTTCAACTTTGATGCTGCCCTGTAGCCGGCATCGGTCATGACGGTCAAATAGATTTTTAGAACCGGATTCTTCTCCTGTAAATAACTTATCAAAAATGAAATTACTTTAACTTCCCCGACCGATGAGGCGTGAACCCACAAATCGTAATTTGATTCAATTGTATTGAGACCCAGCCTGTCGCGCCATTTGATGCTTCCTCTGGCGGCGGCAATTCTGGCCGGGATATAAATTAAAATATAAATTATAAATGTTAATATTCTATATAAGAGTAACAAGGGTACTATCTCCTGATAAAATTCAAAATGGCATCCGCCGCTCTTTCCGAAGAACCGGTTCCGCCCAGAGTCGATGAGACTCTTAGTAATTTTTCATGGACACTCTTGTAATATTGGCTGTCATCCATAAATTTAGATAACTCTTTAAACATATTCTCCGGGCTGGCTTCGGTCTGTATTAATTCCGGAACAACATTATCGTTTAGAACCAGGTTGACCAGGGCAATATTTTTTAAAGAGACTAATCTCCTGGCAATTTGATAAGTAATAAATCCGGTTTTGTAAACAACAACCATCGGGCGGGCGATAATACCTGTTTCTAATGTTGCCGTTCCCGATGCGGTAAGCAACAAGTTGCTTTTATAGATGCACTCACGCGGCTTATCATAGACAACTTCAATATTGTCATTTTTGTAAGGCTGCAAAGCTGTTTCGTAATCATATATTCCTCTGATACCGGCGACTACAGCTTTAGCATTATATTTATTGGTAAACATAGATGCCGCTTTTAACATCGGAGGGAGCATCCGTTTGACTTCCTGATTCCTGGAACCGGGCAACACACACAGCAGGCCTTGCCTGTTTTCTAAAATAGGATGAGAGGATATATATTCAGAAGGGATATCTTCCAATAAATAATGGCCCACAAATTCGTTTTTAATATTATGACCGTTAAAAAAATCATGTTCAAAAGGCAGAATAACCAATAAAAGATCAACCAGCTCTTTGATTTCCTGAACGCGTCCCTTTCCCCAGGCCCAGACCTGCGGGGAGATATAATAAATAATCGGAATGCCCAGTTTTTTTATCCGCTTGGCTAAGCGTAAATTAAAGCCGGGGTAATCAACAAGAATAACAGCCTTCGGGTGTCGTTTTTCAATCTCAGAAGCACATTGCTTCATTAACTTTTTAAAAAACAAAACCTGCTTGAAGACTTCCCAAAAACCTAAAACAGCTAATCGACTGCCATTAACAAATTGCTCCTGCCCCAAGGCTTTGAGTTTGTCATGCCCCAAACCGAAAAATTTAGTATCAGGTTTTTTTTGCAGCAGGGATTTCATCACCAGCGAGATGGCATTATCCCCCGAAGGATCACCTGCGGATATAAATAACTGCAGGTTTTTTATTGGGTGTGGGATTGGTTCAGTACTCGTTTTAATGCCTCCTGCCCGATTCGTTCCACTTCCACCGCCACCCTGAGCGCCTCGGTTGCCTGTGCTAATGTTACCGCTACCGGTTTGTCCTCGATTATGGCTTTCAAAAATGTGGTCAATTCCATTTGAAGCATGTCTTCGCCGGTGTCGGTCTTTTTGGAATAGACCAGTTCCCGGTCGGATTTTCCTATCGGCACTCGAAATCCCTGCGCCTCTTCGCCGGGGTTCACAAGATGATAAAGGTCAGCCTGCTTTTGAGCCAGATCGAGCGAGAAATAACCCGACTGCTGAAAAATACGGAGTTTGCGCATCTGGTGCAGGGAAATTCGCGAGGCTGTTAAATTTGCTACCGCCCCGTTTTCAAAAGTCAGTCTGGCATTGGCGATATCGGCCTGATCGGAGACAACCGCCACGGCCGATGACTGGATATCGATCACTTTTGATTTGATAAAGGTCAGCACGAGATCGATGTCATGGATCATCAGGTCATGGACTACCGCCACATCGGTTCCGCGGGGATCAAAAGCGGCCAGACGATGTGCCTCAATAAAAGCCGGTTCCAGATCCAATTCCAATACCGCCTGCACCGCCGGGTTGAAACGCTCGATATGCCCCACCGCTACTTTTACTCCGGCTTGGTCAGCCATATCCTGCAGTTTCTGAGCATCATCCAACAAAGAAGTCACCGGCTTCTCGATCAGACAATGCAAGCCTTGCTTGATTAATAGGGAAGCAACCTTAAAATGATAAACAGTGGGGACAACGATTGTAACCGCCTCTACTTCACCGGCCAGTTCTTCCAGAGTTTGAAAAACCTTTAGATCGGGGTATTCTTCGGCGAACTGTTTTTGTTTTACCAGATCGGAGTCATAAAACCCGATCAGCTCGGATATCTCTATATTGTTGAGCCACTTGAGGTGGTGTTTTCCGAGCGACCCGACCCCAACTACGGCTGTTTTAACCTTCTCCATCCGGTTAATATATGGATGTTGTTATGGAAAAGAAAGAGGGGAATTTGGGGGTGGCGTGGGCGGCAATTATACAGGCAATGCCTGTCCACATCTGCCCCATGTAGGGTGGATCCGTCTTCGGATCCGCCATAATTTATATTGGCAGGTTTGAAGACAAACCTTCCCTACTGCCACATTCCAAAGATCTGTCTGTCACATTCCGCCCAGGCGGACCAAGACCTGATGGATCGGAAAAACCGGATAGTTTAGCGAAAATTGTGATTGCAATAATAACAAATATAAGTTAAATATGAGCAGAGCATATATGATATATAAGTCCTTATTCGTGTTTTATAAGGAGTTGAGTGTGAATTATCGAGGTTCATATCGTCACTTAAAAGATAATTCAAAGGCAGCATTGTTGAGTGCAATAGAGATATATAATAAACCACAAATAGAATACCGTGAGGAGTGCTTTGTTATATTATTATTAAATGCTTGGGAATTATTATTAAAAGCTATGTTATCAAAAAAGAGAATTAGGATTTTTTATCCCAAAAAAAGAAATCAACCATATAAAACACTATCTTGGAAAGATGCTCTTTTAGAAGCAGAAAAGTTTTTTCCTAAAGATGTAGATTCATTACCTGTTAAACGAAATCTAGATCTACTTAGTACCTATAGAGATAACGCTGTACATTTTTATAATCAAAATGAGTTTTTTACAATAATTTATGCTTTAGCACAAACTAGTATTATTAATTATAAAGACTTACTCAGTAAGATATTTAATGAAGATTTAGCAGACTGTATAACATGGAATTTACTTCCTATAGGTCTCGAACCACCAATTGATCCAATTACATTTATTTCCTCTAAGGGGAAAAGTGTACCTAAAAAAAAGAAAAATGCTGTTGCACAATTTCTAACTATATTATCAGAATCTACTGATGAGATAGTTAAAGCAAATCTTGATACAGGACGGCTTCTAACAATTTTTAATGTAAGGCTAGAATCAACAAAGAAAATTAAAAAAGCAGATTTTGTGGTTGGAATAACAAAATCAACATCAACAGATGGACCTCTTACAGTTGTTAAAACAGCTGATCCAAATGTTACACATCCTTTAAGACGAATGGAAATTTTAGAAAAATTACCTTTAATCGCTGGAATCAAACTTAATTCTTATGTTTTCCAAGCTATCATCTGGAGATATGATATAAAACAGAAAAATAATTATTGTTGGATTGCAAATGAAGGTAATCTAACAAAATATTCGAGAGATTTAATCACACTCCTCAAATCTCTTTCTAAGCAAAAAATAAATGAAGCTGTTGAATCATACAGAAATAATCAGAAAACAATAAGGAAGAAAAAAAAGAAAGACTAATTTAAGAATAGTTTGTTTCTATTCCCTCAACCACTCCTTAATATACCCTATCCCTGCTTCTTCAAATTCTTTGGCGGATTTGATCGTCGCTGATAATGATCGTAATTTTTCGGCGGACAAATCTGGCTTACCGGCAAAGTTGTCCCAGACAGGTTGCAGAAGCAAGGCTACTTTTTTGTAGGACTCGAAAGCATTGTTGAGATTGGAATCATCCCCTTTGATCGTATTCAGATAGTCACGAGCGTAACAACGGGCGGAGTAATAATGCCCAGCATAGTATTTGGCAAAAAAGGTAATATTTTTGGGAAGATTCTCCGCTTTGCCGGCCTCGGTAAGCATCGCCCAGCGTTCAAAGAGCATCGCCCACAAATCATAGGCAGGCAGGCCATCCTGATATTCGGGGCGGTCGTTCCATTCCTGTTGTTCGGCATGCGCCACCGCCGCTTTTAATGAATTTCGGATAGCTTCGTTTTTGTCACGACTGTTGGCATCCCCCGGAATCGTGACTGAGAGAATATTGATCCCGTTCCGGCCCAGTTTCTCATAATCAAGATAGGAGAACATCCCTTTATAGGTCATGGTGTCGTATTTTTTATGCTGGTCGTCATAGCCGACAATCAGACCCCACTCGGCATCTTTGATATCCCAGACTATCGCCGGGGTGTTGTTGTCGATAGCCTCAACAATCGCCTTATGTGCCTCCTGCCGGCGTTTAATTTCCACGTCTTCTTCATGCCACATCCGGCTGATGTAGCGGCAGGTGCGGCCGTACTGCTCGACAGCTTCGGGAAGGATTTTATCCCAGGAAAAGATAGACATAGCGCTGAGGCAGAAGGTCTCGTTGATATAAATCCGAAAGGCAAAAGCGCTGGAACCCATCAACCAGACCGGATCGAGCTTGTGATCGATATAATTCATAGCAGTAGCCAGCGAAGCCATATAGGAATGAAATATCCCGGGGTGGTTTTTGGCGTTGGGATCGGAGTACCATTTTATTTTGTCGAGTTTGTTGGCTGAAATAATTTACCTCGCTGATATATTTTTTGGTTTATAGATAGATGATAATATTTTTATTGTGAAATGTAAAGTGATCTGATACCTCACCATAAATGGTGGGCCACCCAGCGAGTGATTCGGGCAATTCCAAGGGTGGATCCGTCTTCGGATCCGCCAGATAAATCAGGCAATGCCTGTGGCAGGTTTGAAAACAAACTTTCCCTACATGAAATGCCCGTGCATAAGAGCATATACTTGATATTCTGTTGCATCAAAATATTTTTTACATATTTTACAGGCTTACAAAAAGGAATTTTGAAAGGAAATGAAAATAATGAGACAGCTAGTATTAAATTTAACAGCAACATCACTCTTGCTTTTTAGCCTTCTTTCCTGTGGTGATAAAAAACAAGTTTCAACTGAAAATAATATTGATGCCGAGTCGGTATATATGCTCCTGGACTTGATGGGAACGCTTCTTGAGAAAAATCCTGACTATAAATCAATAGTTGCCAAAATGGATTCTTTAAATTCAAAAGACTCAAAGGGAATGCTTGATGAGTTGATTTTAAAAAATGATGCTGATCCTGAAATCTCAAATAAGATAAGCGCCCTACTGGAATCGCCAGCCTATAAACTTTATTACCGCCAGTTCAACAATATCAACTATGCAACTCATAAGATGGTTCTGCTTGCCCTTCCATTTGCATCGCTCCCAACTCCGGGAGGAGTATCGCAGACGCTTTATGAAGTCTGTATGAATTTGGACAAGGTGAAAGCCTGGGTGGATAAAATAATACCGCAGGTGAATTTAACCAATAGCCATAATCTGGCCCTGGAATGGCTGCCGGAAGGGGAGTATAAAATCCCTCCGGTTCATTTCATTATTGATGGCAACGGGGATGCCTTTGCCCGTGAGGGGGAGGTCTGTTTTGATCTTTACAGCGTGTTGATGCGGGAACTTCCCTATGAAATTAGATATGATATGCTGGAGACTATTTCTGTAACCGATGCTGAAAAAGTTCTTGGGCATGAGCTGTTTCATATTTATGCTCTCCCCTTTCTCATTGCCAAAGATGATCCTAAGATGAAAAAATGGCAAAACGATTCAAAAGAGCGACTGACAAAACAAATAGTTACCGAGGGTATTGCTATGCAGTGCAGTCCCCTTTCCGGATTTAGAAAAACAATTCACGAAGATAGTGCCGTCGTAAAATATTGGATCGGCCTGTTGAATAATGTTATGAGAGCGTTAGATGATGACAAAATCACTGAAACTGAATTTAAGAAGTGGTACGGTGAGACTTTTTTTGTGATTCCCCGCAGTCTGCTAAATGATTATTTCAGCAAAGATTATCAGGGAAAGGAATTGGAGCAAAAAGTAATTGATAACTTTGTCGACAGGCCGGCTATGGTTTATACATTGGGCTGGTGGATGATCAGCAATATTTTGAAAACAGAAAACGGGAAAGCAAAAGTGATTGGAATAGTCTCTGATTATAAAACAATCTTCAAAGAATATAACAATTCCCTGCCTGAAAACAGTAATGAATTAAAGATAATATTTTAGATTTAGTAAAACAGCAATGCTACCTAAGTAGAATCATTTTTTTGGTAAGGTTTTGCTGATCTGTCCTAAGCCGATAGAAATAGGTTCCGCTGGCGGTCGGGGTTCCATTGTAATCGGTTCCGTCCCATTCAAGAGTATGTTCACCCTTAATCAGAACACCCTGGAATATCTGTTTAACTTTCTGCCCAAGAACATTAAAAACCGACAATTCAACTTCACCCGAATTAGGGAGATCAAACTTGATTGTTGTAGTCGGGTTGAAGGGGTTGGGATAGTTTTGATATAGCTGAAAAGATAAGGGTAAAAGTTCCGAAGATTGTTCGAGATAATTTCTCAAAAAGTATTCGGTACCGGTAATCACTTCAAATCTTTCATCCTCAATATCTGTCACCTGTTTAAATGAATAGCTTGCCGTCTCTCTCATGTTGATCTGGGTGTTGCTATACTTATCAAACAGCCAGACTTCATAGCCGCTCTCAAGCTGATCATCAACATTCCAATTCATCATCACCAGCGAGCCATCATCAATAGCAGATGAATAAATCATCAGCGACCATACCTCTCCCTCGCCAGGAAGGGGTCTGTAATCACCGGCATAGATACCGGCATTCGATGTCCAGCCAAAATTATTTATCCCAAACTTAATGAAGCGGTTCTCAAAACCTGAAGTGAATTTAAAATGATCTTCCCATCCGGCCAATTGATCGGCATCATTTTTAAAACCAAACTGCAAATTATCAGTCAACCCATTTGTACTTAGGGCCATTCTGATCGTAAAGAGATCTTCCCACTTAGCGTTTTTAGCGGCGGGAAGATTTGAACTGGTTTCATATACCCAATCAGGATCGATAGCAAGATGAGTATTTCCGGGGTTGACAGGCCAGCAGATAAAACCGGAATATGGCTGTAAAATATTAAATTCTGCTTCCGGACCAGTAGCTGGCAAGGATATCCAGTTTTGATTCTCCCAGTTCCAGGCATAGATACTGTTGACGCCACTTTTATAAATATTCGAAGGACCCAACAAATTATCCATTCTTATTGGAAACGGAAAGGGATTACCGATAAAGCGCCAAACCTGTTTATTACTGTAATTTATAATATTATCAAAATTGATTTCATTTAAATCCCTAACCTTGCCATGAGGGATATAGAGACGTTCGTTTCTTTCATCGACATTTCCGTTATCAAGACGGCGATATAAATACGCCTGATTATTTTCCAGCGTTCCGGCAGGTGCTGCTATTTCATATTTACCGTTTGATTCTCCCGTCTCCCACAAGCTTCGTTTGTAAACTCGCCAGCCTGGACTGGTTTCGTTATATGCGTAGTTGCTTATATCATACCTGAACAGGGAGTCCAAGCGTAAATAAACCGAGTCAATTATTCCAGGAATTGAGAACATGGTCCATTTATTTAACTCCGACGTACCATCTGAAAAATCATGGTAAAAAAGAGTTCGCAGTGTCGGAGGGACAAAGTTCTCAACCCTTCCGTATGGGGCATCGGTCGGACTGTAATCATAGTGATAATCATAACTGAATTGGATAGTATCATAGGATGAATTAGGAGGATTGGCTCCATCAAATGATTGGTAGATTAATTCGAGACCGTAAATAGTAAACAATTCATTGGGGATAGTGTCGGTGATTTCAAATGTCTGCACATTGAAAGCCGGAATCAGTACTTTTGTTTGGCTGGGGACAACATGATTTCCCTGCCTGTAAGATATATAAACCGAATCAATGCCTGAGCCAATATCATTGAATTCAGCTTTGGAAATCACAGGATTACAGAAACCGACAACACACAGGCTGACAATTATAGGATCAAAGCTACCTACCGGAGGAACCTGATCGCCAACATAGAGGGCTAGTTTAATACTGTCAGAGAGAACCCAATTGGCGCCATTGTGATCACTTTCAATATAGAGGGTGGCATAAAAGAGACCTTCGGCAAATGGCGAGAGATAGATATCCAAATCCAATGCATCCCCAACAAATATACTGTCAGTAAAAGCTGGGACCATAAAGAGGATAGTATTGGCTGTTGATGTACTATATCCGTTGAATTTTATTCTATCGCAGTCTCTGTCGGTAGCATTTAAAGATATTCCGATTGATGCCTGATTTCCTCCAATTGAAATAGAATCCCACGACGGCTCTCCTAATTTTGCCAGTTCATTGCCGGCATCTATTACCCAGATGCTAATAGTCGTATCATCGGAGAGACTATCATTATCGGTAACTGTAAAGTTTAGTTGATATTCGACACTGTCCTCCATCGCGTGACAGAAACCGGGAGTCCAGGCAAAAGTTGCTGAAT
>JBDRQG010000185.1:0-5946 GCA_043826475.1 bacterium | reverse complement strand
ACAAACCAGATCCGGTGCGACAATATATTTTCTATTCCCATATGCAAATTCTCCTTTAGCTATGAGTCGGTTTATTGGGACCGTCGATTGGCGGATGAAACGATTTCATAAATTTATCAGAACGGATGGCAAAAATTTCAGCCAGTTTTAACCAGGCCAGAGCTGATTTTTCATCACCTCTCAGAGATGATAATTCTCTTGCAGATGCTGTCTGGCATATTATCTCAAGAGCCCGGTAAGTAGCAGCGGCCTGCAGAACCGGATCGGCACCGTATATTTGGTCGGGGTCAATTTCATTTTCAATGAGATTGTTTGCCTCAAGAACAGCATTATTGAGAACTTCTTCGGTGTGGCTTTTATAAACCTGAGTATAATCGATCAGAACCGTTTCATTGGGAGCAATGTCCCCCCCGGTCATCCTGCGTATTTTGCCATTCTCGTTGTCAATCTGGTAATCGGTATTGTTTATGTAGAGAGCATACTTTACATACCAGACAATGACGGTGTCTCCACCAGCAAGACTACCATCATCTTTTATATACAATTGTGCATTAGTGTAATCTATGATATAATCTACATTTTCAGTATAAACTCTTCCCACAGAGCTATCCGATGCCACCACCACCGATCCCCGCTGCAGCGGAAATGAATCAATGGCATTTGCCCCGTTACCCAGTATAATCTGTTTTCTTTCCGGCTCGTTTGACTGAAGCGACTTCACCACCAGAGATACTTCGTCAACGGCTCCTGAAAAAAAGGAAATATACTCATCCGAATCAAAAACAACTAACTGGTCATAAACCTTTTCCCAAATCGGAAATTCGGTGGCCAGATGATGCCTGACCATTTCTATATTAGTATACGACACTTGCTACCTCCTTAGAATCAGGGTGCTGATATTTGAAATTGCCGTTATCTGACTCCCTACCGGAGGAGTAGAAAAAGATGATGTAACTTCGATCTTTAGCCAGAAGCGGTTTACATTATTCATAAGTTTTTTCTGCCAGTCCTGCGGCATGCTGCTGAAATCTGTCCAAAGCAGAAGATCCTTATCGGTGGAATCCAAATTAAAACCGCTGCCAGCCGGAGTAAATGCGCTCCAGTTGTTGCCATCCCAGTAGCTGTAACTGACACCCCCTCCTGTTCCGGCGGTTGAGAGGAGAATGTTAATGTGGCAGAATTTTTCATCCATCCCGAGGTAAATTATGTCACCACTGCTTGCGACCAATGCACTTGAGCCTGAATGTATAATATCACCGGTGGCAGCACTCGAAGATTCAGATGTCAGGTCTTCATAAGTCGATGAAGTAGTTTCATAGAGAACAACCGAATCAAATTGTTTTGCCCGGCCATCAAGGACGGCAGGAGTTGAAAATATACCCGACTGGCGGACACTCTGTTTTATAATTTTCTGATCGTTGGCGAACTCCGAAAGATAAATAACCAGAGGCGTGTTAACCGAGAATTTTAGCTGAGGGAAAATACCGCCACCTGCATCAACGGTTGCAATTGCACTCCAGGAATCACCGTTATACTCGCAGTATTTTATCGCCTGATCGTCCCAGACAATTCCGATTCGTTTATCCGAGCCCAAAGCGAGATCAAAATGTTCTTCAAGAAAAGTACCACTGGAGATAACATATTCTGAAGTCCAGCTTCCACCGCTGATGGGTAAAGACCTTATTGCCAGCTTGACCGTCGCTTCAGTATAAACAGCGTGAATGTTGCTGGTATCAATAAGGAGTTTGACATAAGCCGATGAGGCTCCGGCGGTAAGAGCCGCTCCAGCATCACTGGCTCCGCTTCCCCAGGCTGCTCCCCCGTCGGATGACGACTTGACATGAGGGGTTCTTACTCCCCCGGTTTTTTTGGTCCAGGCTACCCATAGCTTGCCCGAATTTTCAATTGTTACCGATGGGAAATATGAAGTGTCCCCGTTATAAATTGTAACTTTGGAACCAACCGACCATAATCCATTTGAGTAGGTAAGTTTGCGTGTGACGAGGTAATCGGTGCCTGATTCAGAATATACTAAATGAATATTTAAATCTTCATCCATAATACAATCGAAAGGCTGATCGGAGGCATCGGTGGCAATTGTTGTCGGTGTTGACCACGAGGCGTAAGGAAAGTCGGAATAAGTATATTTAAGAACACCGGGAGCGGTTTGCAATACTGCTATCAAACGTCCGGAATATTGTCCTGACTCAACCTTGAGCAACATTCGTTCTGTTGGGTAACCCAGACCATTAACTGCTGTTGTATTTAATATTTTTTCCTGCATTTATCCTCAAATTGGTAATGGGGCTCGAACATTCGAGCCCCTTTTTATTCATTAACTAAAAACCGAATCAAGTACTACCGAGGCTTCTTTAATAACCTTGGCATATGTAACCGATTCCGAAATTACCGCTTCTTCAAAACGCTGTTCGATGACCTTGTCATATTCAACCGTCAGAGGCTGGGTTATTACTTCCTCCACAGCAAAACGGCTGTCCAATCCTACCACCAGATCAGTCGGAACCTCATCGCAACGAATCAATGATGATCCTAAAGGACTGAACAAATCGCCGCTATTCTGGAATTTGTAACCAGCCAGCGGATCTTTGAATTCATCGAGAGTAAGGATGGTTTTCATCTGATCCACAGGACAGATTATGGTGTTCATTTCAAAGGGAGAAAACTTAGACCACAAAGTAATCAAATCATCATAGTCAAGCGTTCCGCTGGCAGCCGTATTGTAAACAGCAGCAGCATTGTTATTGCCGTCGCCACTGATAATAGTATCAACCAGCAAGGCTATTTTATCTGTCTGAAGCCTGAAACCGATATACCACAGTAAAACACGGAACTGCGAAGTTGACCGATAGCGCAGGGCTTTGTAGCTGGCTTTAAGTGCCAGAGCGTAGTCCATGACATTGACAGAATGATTCTGCTCGGTCACCAGCAATTGAGGGATATCAGAACCATCACCAACCGGACGCAGAGAAAATTTGGAACTATCAGAAGTATCAATAAAAAACGGGGTGTAATTGTTGCTGGCGATAGTTGTCGTATTTGCAACCAGACGATTGAGTTCAGGACGCATTGATTGTCCTTTAATAATTTCACGGCGCATAAATTCCGGTAAAAGTGACGGAGACTGCTGGTAAAACTGTTCCACTGTGGTAGGTGTCTTGCCGCCAAACCTGATTCCGGCCAGGAGCAACTGCCGCTCGAATGCATCCAGAGTTGAACCAGGCTGGCTGGGATCATATTCATCCAATTCCAGCAGTTCCGACAAGGTCATCCCTCTGCTGTCTGCTTCGTTATAAACCTCCCTACCTATATCAATTGAAGCTTCTCGACTGAGATCGACTCTTCCGTTATTTGAATCAGCGTTCATATTGCGCTGAAGATTAACAAACGCCGATGATTGTAAAAATTGGTCAAAATCCATTATATGCCCCTTTATCAATTTAAGAGAATTATACAATTTGATGTGCCGTTGACTTCCAGTACTGTTCCTCTGGCAATATTTCCTCCAGCCGGATCGGAAGCGACCGTTGGCGCTTGTTTCACTGTGCCGGAAGTTCCCCCCACAACCCTGTTGCCGATTGTCGGATAGGTAGCGCTGGTAGCCAGACGACAGATTCCCCCCACCTGTACTGTGGCTAATCTTTCACCATCATCATTATCAGTTAAGGTTAAACTGATTAGTTTTCCAAGAAGCTGCCCTTCGGCAGTTATCGGTCCAACTTCATTGCTGGCTGAAAGCATAATCGGTTCACCGATATTGTCATCTTTCAAATCATCAACACCAGCTGTTTGCGATATATTGAATGTCGCCAGAACCGGCGCTATCGCTTCGAGATTTTGATCTCTTACAGACATATTATTCTCCTGTTACTAAAATTCCATAATGAATCAGCCGGGTGATTAAACCCTCATGGCCGGGACCAAAATCCCACAACTTTTTAATTTAAATTGGCCGCTTTGATACTATTTTTTGAGGGTTGTTTGACCAAACCAAAACTGGCCGGAAAAGTATCCCTGAATCGAGCCGAAATAATTCTATACTGCCTGATCAAATCATCTGATTTTTTATCTGCGAGTCCTTCAAGATATTCCAGGGTGTTCTCAAGATCATCACGGTTTTGACGAGCGGCGGTAATAGCTTTTACCATCCCTGATATCCGCTCGATATAATCTTTTTTCAATAGTAAATGCTCCTCGCCTGATAGATACAAAACCGGCAATTCATCCAATAAATGGGACAAGGTCCCTTTGAGTTTATCGAAATCAATTTGCGGCAGGCTTTCTGCATTCAACGATTCGAGCATCTCTTTTATATCACTGATATTGTCATTATTTTTTTTCAAGCTTCTCTCCTGACTTATTTACGAGGTGGGCTTCAATCCTGGTTAGACGAGTCTCTATCTCTTTGGAGAACTGATAAAACTGCTCTCTGCTAACTACCCCCTCTTTTAATATCACCTCAATGTTTGCCAGTTTTTTGTCAAGGGTTCCAACCTCAACCCCTTCAGCTTTGTCAGCCAGTTCGATTTTCAATGACTGAATGGTTAAGAAATAGGCCGCCACAACTCCCATTATGATCGTAATCACATTGAGAATCGGACCTTTGATGCGAAAGACATTTTCATTATTGCTTTCAGACATAGCTCTGCCTTTTGTTATTTCCCTTATAGAGCAACCACCTCTTTTGATTTTCGATTTTAATTGGCTGAAGAAGATATTCGTCTCTGAGGTGGCCGGATAACTGCATTATTATCCCATCATTAATGGCATTATATTCTTCAACTTTTCCGCATTGAATAATATGAGAATTGGTAACATCAACGGCATCAACCTCGCTTAAACGATCAGCTATAAATCTTCCCCCCTTTAAAAGACGAGCAAGGTTAAGTTGTCGAATTATAAATCTGTCGATTCCATCATCGCCGCCAATACTAAAAAAAGCATTACCGGTTCGATCAGAGATGTGAAGAGAATAATATTTATTAGCATTTGCAAAACTACCTGCGACTTTTTCGGGAGAGTATTTAAATACTAATTTAGGAATCGTTTCATTCTCCAGCCATAACCGTACCCCTTCACGGGTCATTATTGATCTGGCTGCCGTATCAATCCCGACTACATCGGTATAACAATGCCGTAAAATACTAATTGAAAATCGTTCGTTCTGATTATCATTTGCCAGATTAATTTTTTTATTGGGCATCAGTCGGAGCTCAAGCCTTGTGACCGGCGAGGCTTTACCCTCAATATATTTTTGTAAATTTAAAAGGGAGCATCGTTCCTTGCCTCTGAAGCCAATCAGCAAACCTGCCGTATTATCTATTTCAGGGAGGCCTCTTATATCAAGCTGCGCTGTAATTTCATCAGGGAGTTTAATTCCATCCTTACTCTTTATTAATAGCTGTTCGTTTTTAAATATTAAATTTACTGGCAATCCTTCATAGAAAGGAGTAACCACATACCGGTATGAGGGATCAAGTTCAAGCGGTGATTTAATAATTCTCTCACTGAAGAATTTATTTCCATCGCCGTTTATTTTATTGAGATCATCAGCATTCAGATCTTTTGAAATGGAAGTATCGGCCACCGCTCCCCTGTATACCAGCGAGGTCTCGAGCACTTTTCCAATCTGGCGGTAATTAAAATAGCAGGTGGATTTTTTGCCAGAGGTATCATATTCTTTAAACGGTTCATGCCGGCAGGTGCGGATATCCTTTCCGCAGACAGAGCATTCCGGAAATAAAAAAGTAAACCCGATCGAGCATTCTTTGTAAACACCGCCGTCGATATTCTCCCTGAGCGTCTCGGCCCCATCAGCCTTTTTCAACCAGTAGAAATAACATTTAACCCATTGCTGTCCCTCCCGATCTTCAGTTTTGGCATAAAAATTTCTACCAATAGGGAGATGATCTTTGCGATGCCCTACCA
>JBDRQG010000184.1:0-13677 GCA_043826475.1 bacterium | reverse complement strand
TTTACAATTTTAGGATATGATACTACACTTTTAGGTCAAGGAATGGGAAGAGAACCAGATGGTATTGCAAAAGCAGTCGATGATAACTATGTCATAATTTGGGACGCTAAAGTTCGAAGCACTGGATATAGTATGGGGACTGATGATAGAACAATCAGAGAGTATATAAGTAATAAAAGTAGAGAGCTAAAGAGAAAAGGTAGTATTCGAAATATATATTATATGATTATATCAAGTAATTTTACTGATGACTATGATGACTCAATTCGAACCTTAAAAATGGATACTGATGTTAATGAAGTTATATTGTTGGAAATTGAAGGATTAGTTGCAATGGTTGATGCTAAATTAAGAGATCCAATAATAACAACTTTAGGGCCTGACGGAATTCAAAGACTTTTTTCCACTAGTGGAATTTTGAATTCAAGTGTTGTTAGAGAACAACTTTTATAAATTGATTTTTTTTTGTTCTAAATTGCGTTAATTTATAAAAAACTAATAAGTAGGATAGTGAGATGCCTGACATACACTTTTTCTAACAATTTTCTAACAATCTACTTCACTTAACTTGCTTGTACTTTAACCAACTTGACTGAACTTGACTCTACTTAACATATTGAATGTCAATGGAATGAACGTAATTTTAACTCTCTCAAGAAGTTATGAAAAATGCAGGGTTGCGAATCCTACCTCCTCCGCCATAAAAAATGGTTATGGTTCGCTTTGCGCCGTATCTAAATTCTTCTCTAAAAAATTGAAAATTTATATTTCGGAATAGAAGTTCGATATTTATCTCAAGCTGTGTAGATCAGGAGCTCTGTCCTCATGACTTAATTGCTGATTCATACCAACTGCTATCCCCGCCCGATTGTCAATCTGCCATTATATCATTCCGGGCTTAAGGGAGTGTTGAAAAACCTTCTTATAGCAAAAATAGCGACATAGACAAGCCCCGCGCTACGCGGTAACTTTGTAAAATCCGCGTAGAAGGCGGCCTTGTGTCGCCTGATCAAAAAAGACTGAGCTATGCATTTATAAAATACATGACTTTTTCAACACACCCCTTAACCCGGAATCCAGACGGTTCATACGATCACACCACTATATTTTTATAACAAATTTTAAGTAAATTCTGTCTTTAATGCTACATATATAAAAGAGATAAAAGTTATGTCTGAGAAATTGAATACAATAGTGCGAATTAATCATAAACAAAGATATACAGCTGGATTCCGCCTGCATGGGTCCAAGATAGATATTGATTAAATATGACAAGGAATGATCATCTGCATGATTCTCTCTAACAGAACTAACTACAAGGCCTTTCGTTTAATAGATAAAAAAAGGATATATTATTATGATCAAAACACGAATTCTTAGCACATGTTTGTTGTTATTTATGGTCGCTATGACACTTTCAGCTCAACAACAGCCCTCTCAAATCAATCCGTTTTCAGGGGTGTATATAGATCAGACTATCCCCGGAACGACACCCAAATTTTTTGCGGAGGGTTTTGTCAACACCCCTATGGATATGCATGGCAATATCGTTTTTACACCAGACTTAAAGGAAGCCATCTGGCATCCCGATGAACCGAAAGGACTTTACATCTCAAGAAATGTTGAAGGAGTGTGGTCAACCCCCGAAGAGATTTCTTTTGTTAGTGGATTTATGCATGACGCACCGTGTTATTCAGTTGACGGTAAACTTCTTTACTTTATGGCGGGTGCAATTGGCTCCTCCAGCAAAACTGAAAATGAGAAATTGTATGTTGTCGAAAGAAAAGGGGATACCTGGACAGGCGCAAAGATTCTGGATACGGTTTTTGATTCCTATTCTATGCATTGGCAGTTTTCCCTTGACTCAAAAGGGAATCTGTATTTCGGAGGGAATCAAAAAGGTATCGAAGAACGGTCAGACATTTGGTATGCCCGATATGAAAATAACAGGTATATGACACCGGTTAGATTGCCTGAAACCATTAACTCAGAAAACGGCGAGTTTTCCCCTTGTATTGCTCCTGACGAAAGTTACATCATTTTCAATAGAGCTGTGTTCGAACCTGAAAAGCCACCCGTAATATCACTTTATATCAGTTATAAGTCACCAGATGGTTCCTGGACAGAATCTCAATCTCTTGACAGCGTCCTTCATTCAAAGGGTCATGACCTGAATGCCAAAATATCCCCTGATAACAAGTATCTCTTTTTTATGAGACGGTTATCAGCGAAAAGTGGCACTTATTGGGTGAGTACATCGGTACTTGATGGGCTGCAACCGTTCAAGAAGTAAATATGCTTTTTGGAACTGATTTTTGGGATAGGGTTAAAAGAGATATGTAAGAAGGCAGAATCATGCCGATCCGGCCTTATATGATTATTCTAAGTGTTTACAAGAGTTTTACTTATTTTTCGCCTTTAGTCTTAACTCTTCGATAATTTTCGTATCCACCCAGTATATTCTGTTATCACCCTCCCTTTGACTTAAAAAGAAGAGGTATTTACCATCGGGAGTGACAACAGGGGCAAGATCGTGATAATCAGAATTTATCGGTGTTCCCATATCTATAGCGTCTGACCATTTGCCGTCATTCATCTTAAAGCTAATATATGAGTCGGTTTTTTTGGTGTTTTTTCCGATTCTTGTAAAAATGAGATAACTTTCATCGGGGGCAATATATGGGGCCAAATCTTTTCCGTCGCTATTAATCGCTTCACCAAGATCCTCCGGTGGCAAGTATTTCACACCGTCAAAGCGCGCAACATATATGTCCTGCTCACCTCGTACGCCATCAATTTCGGTCGTAAAATACAAATTTTTGTTTTTCGCAAATGAAAATGTCCAATGGGTGGGGTGGGCAACTATTACATCATCGATTAACCGCGGAGCCGACCAATTGTCATTATTTCGTTTCGCGAACCAGATTCTTTCTTTTTCCGGAGCTCCGGTGTAAGGTGGCTGGAAGGAGACAAAGTATAATTCGTTGCCATCCGGAGAAAATACGCCATCACCGGTTCCTCGTTCAAATCCAAAATTCAACTCAACAGGAGTCGACCAAACCCCATTTGTCATTTTGGAATACATCAGGTTTGCCTTCATTTCCATTGGTGACCATATCGCTTCGGTCAGGTTGGGCGAAAATACGATAGGCGTATGATACCCGTGGGTTCCATTAAAGATATCAGGCGCAAATAATTCTGGTATACTCTCCGGAGGTTTTTGCCCAAAGTAGTCGCCGTTAAGAACCGAGAAAGCGGTTTTGTTATTTGTGCTCTTTTGAGCTGCAGTGTGCAATGATAATAAAAACAATACTGATAGCACTACCATTATTACTCTGATTGATTTCATCTTTATCCTTCCTTATTTTAATCTTAGTTTTTCAATAAAGCTTGTGTTAACCCAATATGTGACAAAATCAGGACCCGTTCGTTTGCTAACAAAGAACAGATATTTCCCATTTGGTGAAATTTGTGGACAAATATCTAATCTGTCAGAATTAATGTCTGTACCCAAGTTCTGAGGAATAGTCCATTTGCCGTTATTTAATTTATAGCTGATTTGTAGATCATCATCTTTACAGAAAATTAAATAACTTTCATCTGGGGATATATAAGGTGTTTCAGCTTCAAGAATGCTGTTATCTTCCAGTTTTACAGGCAAAGGTTTTAGATAGGTGTTTCCATCAAAAACTGAAACTACGATGCCAACTCCGCGTGAAAAAAAATATAAATTTTCATTATTAGATACTGTAAACTGCCAATGAGTATCAATTGAATTTACATCCTCCCCAAGAGATTTTGGAGATGTCCAGCCAGAATCTTTTTTATCAATAGAATAAAAAAAGGGCTTTCCATTATTCCAATCACGAATATACAACCTGTTTTTAGATGGAGACACTGTAATTCCCTGGCAGATTGTTGGAATGTCAAAACCAAATGGATTATTTGTTTTTAATAATTTACCCTTGGACATTTTATAAAAGATAATTCCTTCCGCCATCGTACCAATGATAAACAACTCTTCATCCTTTAAGATTACAGGTGCATCATGAGGTTCAATTGTTAGTATATTAGGAGCAAATACTTCAGCTTTTTCACCGGGGGGTTTTTGCCCAAAATAGGCGCTGTTAAGAACCGAGTAAGCAGTTTTGTTATTTGTGCTCTCTTGAGCTGCAGTGCGCATTGATAATAAAAACAATACTGATAGCACTACCATTATTACTCTGATTGATTTCATCTTTATCCTTCCTTACTTTAATCTTAGTTTTTCAATAAAGCTTGCGTCAACCCAGAAGGGTTGAGAGTGTGATTTTACATAATCCAAAAAAAATAAGTACTTATTATCATTGGAGACAATAGGACAAATGCCTTTTATTCCGTAAGTATCATATAAATTTATTGCTTCCCCCCATGTATCATCTTCATTTCGAAAACTGATAAAAATCCTACAACTACCTTTTCCGTATAATTGCCTCGAAAATAGCAAATAAGATCCATCGGGTGAAATGAAAGGTGAAAATTCATAATCCGAGGTGTTGATATTATGATCAAGCATGACCGGTTCCGTATACTCTCCGTTTACGAATTCAGAGCAGTAGATATTACCTCTGAAACCCCTGCTTTCCTTCTGATACGCGCTGAAGTATAAATTATTCAAACTGTCAACGGACATTTGCCAATGGATTCGGGGTATAGAATTTATCAATTGAGGTAAAGGTTTTGGTTCTCCCCAGCTCTTTCCAGACCGTTCCATTACCCAGATATTTTCTTTATGAGATTCAACTCCTTTTTCAAGGGGGCGTATGGAAATAAAAAAAAGCTTGGTGCCGTCAGGGGATATGAACGGGGCGTCATCTCTGTATCCTATTTTGGAGAAAGGAGCAATTTCTATTGTTGTCCACCGTTCATTTTCAATGTTAGAATAAGCAATAAACTCCTCTCCGGGAGTATATTCTGCCTGCCAGTAGCATGCTGTACCATCTGAAGAGAACATCAGACTGGTATGGAAGCTTTTGTATCTATTCGCGATGATACTGTCCGCGAACAGTTCGGGTGTTTTTCCCGGTGGTTGTTGTCCGAAATACGGACCGGTTAATGTCTGGAAGTCATGAATTTGAGCATTTATAACAGGCACGAGAGGTATAGTGAGGGACATTATGATAATTATCAGGTTACGCGGTCTCATGATTTTTCTCCTTAATCACAATTGATTACCTATAGATTTGCTTACATCTAATCTTTACTATTCCTATCTTGAAGTCTCCAGACTGTTATTGTTCTGGAATTGATAAGAGGTTTGGACGTCATATACTTGCCATCCGGAGAAAACAGCAGCCCATCAATAAAACCATAAGGGGCTTTAATTTTATTAATAACTTCGCCGGTATTCAAATCCCAGAATTTGATATTGCTTTGATTGTCCGATGTTGCCAGCATTTTTCCGCTGGGGGAAATGGTCAATCCGTATAGATAACCACCCTGATCATTAAATAGGCGAAGCTGGTTCGCGGTATGGATATCCCATAATCTGGCGACTCTATCGCCACCGGATGTAAGTAACGTATTATTATCGGAGAAAAGAGAATTGTAGACATTCCCCTCATGCGAGCCAATTTTACGTATGATTTGACCGGATGCTATGTCCCAGAGTAAAACATCGTTGTTCCCTTCTTTCCCGCCGGAAGCGAGCAATTGGGTGTTTGGTGATAAAGCCACAGTACCGATCGGGCTATCGTGCCCTTTGAAAACATGCATTAATTGACCGGTTTCCAGCTGCCATATACTGATATTGCCGTTCCAGTGACCGCAGACAAACAACTTTCCTTCTTTTGAAAAGCAGGTTGTTGAGATCGAAGAGGCCGGTTCTACAAAGTCCAATTTGTGTTGTAACGACTTACAATCATATAAACTCAGAATACGTTTATCACTATAAATTAAAAGGGATGAAGAGTCAGGGGAAAACCACGCTCCGATAATCGGATCTTTCGCATTTAGTGTGCTAGTTTCAAAAGTACCGGTTTCAAGATTCCAAATTCTCAGTTCACCTGATTGGTCAATGGAAACCAATTTGCCGGGGGAGGGGAAAAATGAATATGCTATAAAATCATTAATGGATATGTTTAATTCACACGCGACTTCAATTTGACACGTATTGGCAGCAGGGATGTTTGTAGAAAAACTATGTGACCACAAGACTAAAGGTATTATTACAATAACCATTTTAGTGGTAAGTGAGTTGAAAAGCATATGATTTTTTCTCATACCCATCACAGGTCTTATTACTTTCTTAAGGTTCAATGTATCAATTCTTTCATCTTTATGTCTTCAATGATTTTGGCGTCAACCCAGTATATATCTGTATTGTTATTAATTTTTCTCTGAAAGAAGAGATACTTGCCATCAGGTGATACTTTAGCGATAAGTTCGGTTCCGGTTGCATTGATTTCATCGCCGAATTTGACAGGGGAGGACCAACTTCCAGTAGAATCTTTAAAACAAACATACAAAGAGCTCACTTGCTTACCGTCTTCGAAAGCGTATTTGTCAACGATGAGATAAGATTCATCCAGCGCTACAAACGGATGAGACGCCATGGGGATAATTAACTCTGGATCTTCGTAGGTATTGTTATTACGTTCAGAATAAAAAATACCGTATTTATTCGATCGAGCGGCTGTAAAATATATATTTTCATTACCGGCGATAGCCACGCACATTCCGGTGCTTAGGGGTGGTTTGAGGTTTTTCGCTTCACTCCATCCATCAGGTGTTTTTTCGCTGAAGAATAATTGGTTATTACGATTAAAATAAACCGTTTTACCATTACCGGAAAACTGGGCTTCATATTCCATCGCTCCCGAAGAAAATGAAGCTACTTTTGGTTTTTGCCAAATTTTATCAATCTGGTTTGAATAGTAGATTTTATTATCGTTACCTTCTTCGGTCGGTCGACTGCCAAAAAACAGCTCATCAAGTTCAGGCGAAAAGGTTGGGGTGATGTCATATCCTTTCGTGGAAATGATTCCCGGCGCGAATAATTCCGGTGTGCTCCCCGGAGGTTTTTGTCCTACATAGGGGCCGGTAAGTATAGGGAACTTGTGGATATCATTTGTGTTTGCTTGAGCGAATACTATTGCAGAGTGAGCCAGCAATAGGAGCAGTGTTGTAAATATAATGACCTTATTACTTTTTTTTAGATGAACAAACAAATTATTCTCCTTTTCTTTCACATAGCAGTATGATTATAAAATCATTTAAAATTCGCTATCTCAGGATGTGTGGCTTTGACACTATCCAAGAACTCCGCATTAATCCAAAATCGTTGATATTCACCTTCATAGGCATCCAGGAAAAACAAATATTTACCATCCTGTGATACTATTGGACAATTGGCGATATGTCTAAATTGTAAATATTTCTTCAGGTTTACTGATTGTGACCATGAATCATTTTTTAACCTAAAACTAATAAAGAGACTAATATCTTGTTTGTCAGCTAATCTGGTGAAGATGAGATAATCACCTTGCGGGCTTATATAAGGATTAATTTCATTATATTCACTGTTTATCATATCATCCAGTTTTTCGGGTGTTTGATATTCGCCCTGTTCAAACCTGCTGTAATAAATATCTTTATCGCTATTATCACTGAGTTTGTGGCCAAAATACAAAGTACCTTCAGAATCCACAGATACCTGCCAATGTTGATACATGTTATTCACAACGGGCGGTAATAGCCTGGCATCTGACCAGCTGTCATCTTCTATCTCAACAACCCAAATGTTTTCCTTTCTGGATTTGTCAGATTCGCTCATTGGTCTCTTTGAGGAAAAAAACAAACGCTTTCCATCAGGGGACAAAAATGGGGCGTCATCGCTGAATTCTTCTTTTGAGAAAGGTACTTTTATAGGTTTACCCCATCTTCCGTTATCTATTTTTGAAAACCAGATGCCATTATAACACCAGTAGGCATTAGTGCCATCTTTTGAAAAAACAATATTTGAATGTGCTTGTTTGGGTTTTACTAAAACGACTGGTGCAAATAATTCCGGCGTGTACCCCGGTGGTTGTTGCCCAAAATAGGCGCCGGTAAGAGTTGGAAAGTTGAGGCTGTCATTTGTGTCTTGTTGAGCCAGCAATGGATTTGATAAAACGAGTAATGCAAACAGGGTTGCACCAATAATAGAGATCGTAACATTTTTAAAAGCTATAATTTGATTTTCCAATTTTTTCTCCTTGTAATACACAAACATACGATAAGCACATTATTATGTTTCATGATGTCCATTATAAATCTGTTTTTGCATTAGTTATTAATAATGCAAACTGTCTAGACATAAAATTGTAGCAATTAATAACACTCAAATTATTTTTCATTTACTCCTGGAATAATGCATAGGAAACAACTGATGAATTAATGGAACTATCCAGGTCATTCATAAAATTCAATAACAATATTCGTATTAAAGAAAAATAAATGTTAAATACAATTTGATTTTAAATGCTAAGCTCATTTCCTTATTTTGTTGCGCGCATCATCGATTATTCGCAGAGGGGAATCGGAGTTTCCCCACAGAGATATAAATTCTTTGTATGAAGCGTCGGCTTCATCTATCTGGCCGAGTTTCTCACAAGAATATCCATAATAATAATACGCTTGTACTATGTATACTGCCCATAAAGGGTAATCAACGTAGTAATGGGTGAGGATGTCATTAAAAATATCTTTAGCGTTCTGATATTCACCTTTTTCAAGATATATTTGACCGATGGCAAAACGGCCGGGTAATTCATACATGTCTTCACGTAAAGATTGTTTATAGTACTCAATTGCGATGTCATATTCACCGCGAGAGTTTGAAAGCGCACCCATCGCGTATGATATTGGTGATTTTATGTGCTTCCTTTTAGATAATATATGTATAATATTATCGATCACTTCCTGAGACTCATTCAATTTTCCGCATTGCGCCAGCATTTCAGCATAAAATGAATAAGAATGGGCTAATAATTGAGGGAAAGTAATTTTGCTTATCGCAACGCTTGATTTCAATTCTTGTAAGGCTTCTTCATTTCGATTTATTGTCTTTAATATGTAGGCCTTTGTGAAACGATATGAAGAATAATATTCTTCGTTATTTTCTACGATATCGGCGGTAATATTATCATCAAGCATGCTTAAGGCTTTATTAAACCGGCCGCTCAAAATGGGCAGACACGCAAGGTATAAACGAGCTTCCGCTCTAATCAAATAGTCCTTCGATTGATTTGCCTTTTTATAATAAATCTCAGCGGAATCTATATTATTTAACTTAAAAAACACATGGCCGAGCTTGATGTATGATATAGAGAAATCCGGTTTGATATTCAGGGCTTGCTTATAGGAATCAATAGCCTCTTTTATTCTACCATTACTTAAATAGATATCCCCTCGAGTATCATAAGGATTTGCTTCATCAGGTGCTAATGTAATATAATTGTCGATTGATGTAATCGATCGGTCTATATCACCCAGTTTATTGTAAGAGTATGCCAGTTGATTATAAGCGAGCTTAAAAGTCGAGTCGATTAAAAGAGTTGAGTCCAAATATGAAATCGCGGTTACATAATCCCGCTTGAATAAGAAGCATTCACTAATAGAATAAAAGGCTATTTTTTCATCAGGGAATGAGGCAACCAATTGTTTTAAAATAGTAATTGAGGAATCAATATTTCCTTCAACCATCTGATTACGCGATAGTATATAAAGTCGTTCTTTTCGACTGGTACGATCAATATACCGCATTGCTTTGTAAATTTGTTTTGAGTCGCCTAACTGTGAAAGATAATAATAAACCATGGCGAACGTGGAGTCATATTCTAAAGAAAGATTAAAGGCGTTTTTGGCGTCCTCCCAATACAATTTAGAGTAGAGTTTTGTTCCTTCAAGATAAAATCGGTAAGCTGTTTGCGAAGAAGTCGTAACATCTACTATATGAGGATCGTTTTCCTTGTATGCTTCAGTGGGAAGCTTTAGATAATTTTTGATCTCAATGGTCAGGCGGTCTACGAATTCGTATAAGGATTCATTATTATCTGCCACAAGGTTAAATGTAATCAAAGAATCAAACTCATTACCCTCTGCGATATGAATTTTGAGAAGTATCTTCGGGACGATTTGTTCAATCGTACCGGTAATAACTGTATTAGCGTGCAATTTCTTGGCGGCATATTCTATGGCTACTGAATCCAATCTGTTATTGTGTATTAAAGCAGCTTGCTGTAACGTGTTTTCAATTCTTGTATCAGGAATTACTTCAATATAATGTGACTCGCTTAAATCAGTTATCAACAGGTTGGCGAGAATTTGCCCGAGATCTTTGGAATCTTCTGGCTCTGCCTTATTCTCGAATTGAAAAATAAGCACTCTGTTGCTTGCGGCCATCGCCGTTTGGTCCAATTGTATCTCGACATGCCACGGTTTGACTAGTAATAAGAAAAATAGAACAAGTGCCACGGCTATTGAAGGGGTCACAAATCGGAATCTGAAGAATCTTACTTTATCCATACTGGTATCTTTTATCGCTGATAATTTGGAGACAGTATTTATAACTTCAGGATCACGCCTTAGTAAATTAGCTGCTTTCCTAAACAATAATACATCTTTTTGCAGGTCGGAATCTTCGAGCATCAGAATCTCAAATTCTTTTTCCTGTTCTTCAGAAAGTAAACCGAGTTCATATTCATGGATTAATTGTTTTAGCTTATTTTTGTCGCGAGAATTTTTCATTTTATAAGATTCTCACTTTCATTAATACACTGTTTTAGCATTGAACGCGCCCGAAATAGGATATTATGAACATTTTTTTTTGAAATATTCATTTTTTCACTTATTTCTACAGTATTATATCCCTGGTGAACAAGATTTAAAGCCTCAGCATAACGCAGATTTTCTTTACATATTTTTTTTAAGCACTTGATTATTTTATTGCGAAGTTCATAGTCGGTCGGTTCCGGTGAGATTTTGGTAGTTGTACTCAGGTACTCTTTAAATAATCGACTCTTTCGGTTTTTATCCCTATAATATCGTTTTAGATTGTTTTCGAAAATTCCATAAGCCCATGCTGCGATATTTGTTGTAATCGTTACAGTTTTATACTTTTCAGAAATAACTGTCATCACTTCTTGTACCATATCCTGTCTATCGTTTAGGTCCTGTATCTTATGTTCCACAAGAAGGGTAAATGTCTCAAATAAATATTGGAATAATATTCTTTCTGCGCTTTTATCTCCTTTTAATGCTGCTATATATAAATTACTGATATCCATTATTTCTTCTTTCAATTTGAAAATAGTATACAGATTGAGTTATTTTATAACAAGAAGTAATTCTTTTAAAAAGGAATTATTCAACAATGTTTGTCATAAATATTATTCTATCATGTGAGTAAATTCCATTCTTTGTGTAACTATACTTGCAGTAGAAAATTAATACAAACACCGGTGGATTAAAAAGATATAGATACCAAGTATCTTTACTGATAATATAATATCAGTTTGAAGAGGTATACTTATCTGTGCCTGTTTTGTTAGTAAAAACCTTATAACAGAACGCGGGAATATACAGATTTTGCAATGAAAGGATTTTATAATGATTAATGAAAACGATGTAGGAATTGGGAATAAACAGAGAAATATAATTACTCTGATTATAATTGGATTTATGATTATCATGGTAGTAACAAGCAAGGCTACAATTATTAATATCCCTGATGATTATGTGACTATTCAGGAAGGTGTTGATGCATCAACTGATTATGATACCATTCTTGTAGCTCCGGGACATTATATTGAAAATGTATTTTTGAACGAGAAAGAAATCTTACTAAGTAGTCATTTTATGTTCGATCAGAATGCTGATTATATTTTTAACACTATAATTGATGGTAGCAGCCAAGTACATCCGGATACCGGATCTACTATACTGATTAAAAGCAGCGGGGGATTTACTTTTACTAAAATACAAGGATTTACCATAACCGGAGGGACAGGCACTCTTTTTGAGTGGTCTCCCGGTTATCATGATCGGCAGGGCGGGGGAATAATGCTGGATAATTCAGCTGCCACTATTCAATATAACTACATTTCCGGAAATAAAGCTGTCAATACAGCAGGTGCTTACAGTGCCGGAGGGGGTGGCATTCAATCTCAGTTGGGAAACGCATGTGTAAGAAATAATATAATTGTATATAATGAAGGTTTATACGGAGGAGGTGTTAGTTATAATAACTGCACAGGTTTAATTAAAAATAATGTAATTGCATATAATTATGGTGGTCAGCATTATTCAGGAAGTGGGATTCAGAAAAATAGTGGTGGTGCTACCGTAATAGAGAACAATACTATTGTGTATAATATTTCAAGCTTACAAGGAGCTGGTATTCGAGTCTTCTTTGCCTCTCCGGTTATAAGTAACAATATTATCTGGTTTAATGAGGCGCCAAGTGATGCTCAAATATATGGCTTTTCTAATACGTCTTATTGCAATGTTCAAGATGGAGGAGTTTCGGGTACAGGAAATATTGATATAGATCCGGAATTAACTTTAGATAACTGCTTATTTCTTCGCGATGGATCCCCGTGTATCGATGCCGGTATTCCTTCAGAAATGTACTATGATATTGCAGACTCATCTGATCCATCGTCTGCGAAATGGCCTTCGTTGGGAGGTTTAAGAAATGATATAGGTGCTTATGGCGGTTTGGGTGCTTTCCCGTTTAAATTAATTGGTGTATATGCTGACACTACTTTCGGTTGGGCACCTCTTGATGTATCCTTCAATGCTTATACCGGGAGCGATATTGATAGTTGGCATTGGGATTTTGGAGATGGAAGCAGTTCCGAACTACAATCACCTCAATATCAATATACTTCTTCAGGGTTATATGATGTAACTGTTCAAGCTATAACATCTGATTATGATACAGTAGAACAGACTATTTATGGAATAGCTGTGTTGGCAGATTCACTGGTTGGACCGGATCAATTTAGCACAGCTGGTTCCATGCTGATCATTTCCCTTATAGGACGTAACACCTGCCCTCTTAATACTGTATTTATTCCTTTGGAAATCGATGGCACTATTGATATGGACTTTGATTCAATTTCTGTGATTGGCAGTCGGACAGAGTACTTTGAATCAGTATCTAAAATATATAGCGATTCTTACCTAAGAAGATGGGAATATAAGTTAGTAGCCTCAGCATCGGGGGCATTACCGAATCTTGAACCCGGTTATGGCGAAATCGCAAAATTCTATTTTACCATTCCTTATGGTGCCAATTCATCACAGATAGATACAGTGAAGTTCAGCGGATTTTCTACTCATCTTCCGAAATTTATTACCGAATACGGCACTTATGCTCCCATGACTGAAAATAGTGAAGTGACACTCGGATGCTGCGCTCTGCGAGGCGATGTTGCTTCTCCAAAAGATTATACTGTTCTGGTAAATGATATTGTCACCCTTGTGAATTATCTCTTTAAAGGCGGTACAGCCCCTTCTTGTATTGATGAAGGAGATTGTGCCGTTCCGCTTGATGGTGCAATTTTAGTCAATGATATCGTTACGTTAGTTAACTACCTCTTAAAAGGTGGAGCCGCCCCACCATCCTGTTAAGAAAATTCCGCTACAACCAGG
>JBDRQG010000183.1:0-4268 GCA_043826475.1 bacterium | reverse complement strand
TTTTTTAGTTCAACCATTATCAACTGCATATCTTCCCAGGTATCTTTTTTGTATTTAGGGAAACGCAAAAGTGCTGCAGGATGATAGGTAACCAAAGTTGGAATACCCTCTACCCGGTGCCATTCCTTCCGGAGCCGCCCCAAGGGAGTACTGGTATTCAAAAGCGCCTGCGCTCCAATACGGCCGAGGGCACAAATAATTTTTGGTTTAACCAGGCGAATCTGTTCTTTCAAAAAAGGAAAACATTTTTCCATTTCATCTGGCTGTGGATCACGATTATTCGGAGGTCGGCATTTCAGGATATTGGCAATATACACTTCTTCGCGCGTAAATTTCATAGCTTTGATTATATCATTTAGAAGCCTGCCAGCCCGTCCAACAAATGGCTCTCCCTGCAGATCCTCATCTCTTCCTGGTGCTTCACCCACAAACATCAGATCAGCTGATGGATTTCCAGTACCGTAAACAAATTTAGTGCGCGTTTTACCCAACGGACATAACTGGCACTGGCAGATATCCTGATGGTGCTCATCCAAAGAATCATATTGAGCCACTCCAATTGGATCATCAAAATTAGTTGTCAGATTAGTATATTTATCATCATGGTTTTCCATCAGAATTTCTGACCCTTCATTGGTATCAACAGACATTGTCGCCTGAGGATTAATTATCATTTCGCCCAACCCCTGTTCAATTTGAACATTCAGGGCTCGGCATAAAAGATCATGGATATTTACCGGTTGATCTTCCATATTTATACCAGATTCATATATTACAGCATTCTTTGGATTAATTCAAGCAACTTATATGCAATTTCATTTTTTGACATTAGCGGCCATTCAACAGGGTTTTTCTTAGGAGCGATAACTGTCACCCGATTGGTATCAGTATTAAATCCTGAGTCAGGACCGGGCTGGTTCAGGACTATGAGATCAAGACCTTTATCAATTAACTTTTTATGGGCATTATCGATTCCGTTATCGGTCTCTAATGCAAATCCAATTGTTAACTGTTTTTGTTTTTTAATCTTAGCAACTTCTTTTAAGATATCATTAGTAGGGGATAATTCCATAGAAAGCTTTTCAGAGGTTCTTTTTAATTTCTTCGAGTTCTTATTGGCTGGTTTATAATCAGCCGGGGCCGCAGCCATAATCAGACAATCGGATTTCTTAAACTCTTTAAGAACAACTTTTTGTAATTCTTCAGTAGAAATAATATTGATAACTTTTATACCTGAAGGCTGATTTAAATTCGTTGGACCTGATATCAGAGTCACCTCTGCCCCCATTTGAAAGGCAGCCTGTGCAATAGCATATCCCATTTTACCTGATGAATGATTGGTTATATATCTAACAGGATCAATCTCTTCCCGGGTAGGACCAGCTGTTATCAAAAATTTTTTACCCTTTAGGGCTTTTTTTTTTGAGGAAGAGAAGAAGTTTATAATCTCCCGGAAGATTTCATCCGGTTCAGACATCCGCCCAATACCACTGCTTTCACAAGCCATCTCCCCTTCAGCCGGACCAATAGATAGGAATCCAAGATCAGTAAGAGTTTTAAAATTACGCTGTGTAACCGGATTACTCCACATATTGGGATTCATGGCCGGAGCTAAAAGCACACTCTTTTGGGTAGCACAAATCACGGTCGTAAGAAGATCATCGCAAACACCTGCAGTAACCTTACCCATAAAATTTGCTGTTGTTGGTGCAATCACGATTAAATCAGGCCATTCAGCGTAATCAATATGGCGGGTGGAAATCATACCGGGATCATCAAACATATCAATGGCTACTGGTCGGTTGGAAACTGTTTCCAAAGTAAGCGGGGTTATAAATTTAGTTGCAGACCTGGTCATAACCACCTGCACTCCAGCCCCATCTTTAACTAATAATCTAATTAAATATGGAACTTTATAACAGGCAATGCCACCTGTCAGTCCAATCAGAATCTTCTTATTTTTAAGAGACATATTCTTAATTTATACGGAGTGAGGGCGTTTCGTTATTTTGGGATAATGAGACTGATTCAAAATCCTCAAGGTCTTCTAACACCACCGAGCTGGCGATAAGCTTCATCTGATCCAGATCAACTGCTCGGGGACCAAAAGTCGATACTCGTTCCAGAACCATTTCAAGCTGTTCTGAATCAATAAGCGACAAATGCAAAAGTTTTAATAAAAATCCCTGAGCCTGTGAAGAGAGCTGGGTCCTTTCGGATTGCGTTAATATACGCACTGAAGTTGGTGCTGGCGGGAAATCAGAAAAATACTGTTCCGGGGCGCTGTCGTAACGCTGTAGCAGCCATGAGTATGCCGAAGAGATTTCATCTTCCGAATATCCTTCGGCTTCCAGAACCGAGGAGACATCATCAGAACTACTTCCAGGAGTATTAGTCCCCTGCATATAATCTATAAGAAAAACAACAATTTCTAAAATTCTATTGCGCATCATTTCTTCCATCAAAGGATACAATTTTAATTAAAATAACAAAGGTTGAGAATATATGCAAGACAATTTAGGTAAAAAAGAATATTTTATGAATCAGCTATCCAAATTGCATATCAATTCAAAATTAATCACAATGGTTAATTCAAGTAAAACTGTATCTTAACAACCGCTATATTACTACCTGATCAGCTCTTATCAAAAATGTGTTTTTTGTAATTTAATTTTTATTGCACTTTTTAATTCAATTCGGGTCTTCCCTTTAGTGTTTGAAATGGCGGTGACCCGTAAAGACCATCGCCGCGCCGGCTTTATCAGCCGCTTCAATTGCCTGTTCGTCGCCTTTGGAACCACCCGGCTGGATTATCGCTGTAACTCCGGCATCAGTACCAACCTCGACACCATCTGGCATAGGATAAAAAGCATCAGAAGCCATAACCGACCCTTTGGCACGATCACCGGCTCTTTTTACAGCCATAAATCCTGAATCGACTCTCGAAGTCTGCCCCATTCCGATACCAACCGTAGCCCCACCCTTAGCCAGAACAATTGCATTAGATTTGGTATGCTTCACAACTTTCCAGGCAAATAACAATGATTTTAATTCTTCCCTAGTTGGTTCTCTTTTTGTAACAACTTTGAGTTCATTTACATTGGTTTCCAGATCGTCCTGCATCTGGATTAACATCCCACCACGGACTGATTTATAAACCATCTGTCCTTTGGGAAGCCCACCAGAAATTTGGGGCAATGAAAGTAATCTTCTGGTTGTTTTCTTTTTCAGAAGTTTAAAAGCCTCTTCGGTAAAAGAAGGGGCAATCATGCATTCCACAAATGGAGTCTCATGAAGCAGTTTGGCACAATCAATATCCACTTCCCGATTTAAACCGATTATAGATCCAAAAGCTGAAAGAGGATCACTATCGTAAGCCATTTTGTAAGCTTCAGCAATATTATCCGCAACTGCGGCACCACAGGGGTTGGCATGTTTTAGTACACAAGCGAAAGGCTCACTAAAATCCAAAAGCATATCGAGACAGGCATCAAGATCGCCATAGTTGTTATATGAGAGTTCCTTACCGGAAAGAATATTTCCATCAAGAAGAGTTGGTCCTTTATATTCATCAGCAACATATATTGCTGCTTTCTGATGCGGGTTCTCGCCATATCTTAACTCGGAGCGAAAGGTAAAATCAAGATCAAGCTTGGGAGGGAACATTTCGGTCTCTTCTTTGGATGCAGCTGAAAAATATCTGGCTATAGCGGTATCATATCTTGAGGTCAAAGAAAATGCTTTGGCTGCGCATGATCTTCTAAATTCAAAAGTGGTGGCGCCGTCGTTTTCCTTCATCTCTTTAAGGAGGGTTTGATAGTCGGATGGGTTCACAACTACGGTAACACTGGCGTGATTTTTAGCTGAGGATCTGAGCATCGATGGTCCACCGATATCGATATTTTCTATGATGTCTTCATCCGCCGCTTTGGGATTGGCGACTGTCTGCTCAAAAGGATACAAATTGACAATGACCAGATCGATTGATTTGTAATCCGAATCCCGCATTGTATCCATATCTTTTTCATTATCACGGCGGGCCAATAAACCGGCATGAATTTTGGGGTGCAGCGTTTTTACCCGGCCACCAAGAATCTCCGGAGATCCGGTAAATGTTGAAACTGAGATAGCCTGTACTCCGGCATCCTTCATTACCTTTAAGGTTCCCCCGGTTGACAGAATTTCAACTCCCATCGCATTGAGTTCTTCAGCCAGTTTGGTAATCCCGGTTTTATCTGAAACAGAAATCAAAGCCCTATTAATTTTTA
>JBDRQG010000182.1:0-3126 GCA_043826475.1 bacterium | reverse complement strand
GCCGGTGATGGCTGCGTGTGATGCTGATGGGGTGGGCGGCGACTTGATCAACGTCGCCGACCTGACATACCTGGTCAACTACCTCTTCAAGGGCGGCGACGCTCCGATTTGCCATTAGTTTGTTGAATTAGTTAATTTAAAAAAACCATCCTCTCAAAGGATGGTTTTTTTATTTGTGGGCATTAGTATTTACGTTGCTGATTTGATTTACTAAGTAAACTATTTATTCAAAGGCGGACCGACTCAAGTGTAACATTTTAGCCTAGCGTTTACTTGATGCACTCAACCACTCACCTGTTTTTGCATCAACGACTGAATGCATAGTTTCTTCTTTTCGACGAGGTGCTCTTTGACCTTCTTTTAAATGTGGTCCTCCTAATTCTATTGCAGGGATTTTATAACTTGAAATGCACCAAATTACTGCTTTTTCAGAATTCTCTTCGGAAGATATTAATAATACACCTACTAGCTTCTTTGCCATAATCGGACTTGATATACCAGAACTCTTTAAGGCATCAAGAAAACTATATTCTGGCTTTCTTTCCGGGAAATTTTTAAATATTTCCCCTTGAGAATCTATATAGCCTAATTTAGGATCAATGATTGGCTTTTCTCTTATTTGTATTTTATTTGAATCAATTGTACTACTTATTTTAAAAAGTTGACCTGTTTTTGGATCTAACAACACTACAAAATCATTAGGAATCTGATTATCAATAACAGATTGCATCCACCCATCAATATCTAATCGAATATTTTTAAATTCAACCTGCCATACTTCTTTTCCATTAATGAATTTATTAATAAATGGTGTCTTATCGTCATTAATGATAACTAATGATGCAATTTCATCAGCTATAAGCTTAGATGTGTCAATTATCTCAGCAAAACCGGTATATACAAGGGCACACTTTATAGCCTCTTCTGGAGTTGTAATTGCATTCTCAGCCCTGCTCTCTTCACAATATATTGATTCTGTGATTATTGTAATGTGAAGACTCAATATGATTATTAATATAAGAATTCTAAAACCGCTATTCATTACAATCCCCGCTTCCTAAAATGATTATAATTATAAATATAACGAAACAGGTAGTTATTTGTCCAAAATATAATACGGGAACTGCTTTTTTTTCATTAAATTCTCATCTAAATAAACAAATTTTAATTAATTCACTTTAATTCATACTTAAGTTATTGTTTACCATATAATTATTTAAAGAAACAAAACAAGCTAAAGGTAATTAAAAATCGTTATTTTTTGAACAAAATTCCTTGCTTAATCGTCCTAAGTTGTATTAGTTTAGCGGACAATATAAAATAGGCCCGGCAATTAAACGCTCTGGTCCTTATATACGTTTGTTAGGTAAAGCGTTAAACCGAATGGGAATGAGGTATGTTGAAAAAAGGTTTTTTAATTGTTAATTTTATCCTTCTACTTGCTCTAATAACCGGTTCTGCTTTTGGCAGAGCTTCCTTAGAGAGTGATGCAAAAGAACGGGGAGGAAATTTTGCTCTTCAATCTCCAGCCGATTGCCAGGCTCTTCATAATGTTGGGGAGTTTGTACTTTCTGTAAACAATAATGGAACATTTGGTACCGCTTATGGCCGCGGATCAGCTGCGGATTGCTTTACCGGTGAAGCCATCCCTGATGGCGGTAGTGAGTTTCCAAAAAATTCTGGTACTCAATACCTTTATGGAGCATCATTCTGGATTGGCGCTGTTATGGGAAGAGATACCTTGGTAACAACTGGGTCAGATGGATGGCTGTTAATCAAGGAATTTTTCCCGGATGAATCACCGTTTGGAGACATGGTTAAAAGATCAATTATTGATCCCAACAGTGCCTTGTTTGAAGGGGCTATATCTGAACAGGATTATGTTGCTACTTATACCGATACTTTCATACAATTAGCTGGAACAGACGCTGAAGACGGAAACCGGCAACATCGTCCTCTTAATGTCGCAGTGAATCAGGAATCTTATTCATGGTCCTATTCTTATGCTGAAGATCTCGTTCTTTTTGATTATAAAATCAAAAATATTGGCACTCAAAGCCTTAATAATGTATATATGGGTGTATATGTTGATGCCGACGTAAAGCTTCAAGGATCAACAACAGGTTTTGATGATGATATTTGCGGATTTAAATTGGGTTATGAATTTCCTTTTAGTCAATGCACTTATTTTGATACTATTTATATTGCCTGGATTGCTGACAAACAGGGGGGGACTAATCCGAATTCTCCCACGGGCGGATTTGCTACCCCAAACGTTACAGCTACTCGTATTGTAAGAACTCCTGCGACCAAGCTTGATGTTTCATTCAATTGGTGGATTTCCAATGGCAATGCACAGGATGACTTTGGCCCCCGACATAAAGGAACTTTGCAACACCCATTCAGAGATTTTGGGACAGGAGGTACCGGTACTCCTTCCAGAGATGCAAACAAATATAATGTTCTTAGTAATAAAGAATTCGATTATGATCAGGTTTTTACAGCGAGTATTCAACCAACTGATTCTATTTGGGTTTATCCAAATCAAGCAAAAGCAGTTGACTTCTCCGATGGATTTGACACAAGATACTTACTTTCATTTGGGCCATTTAATATTGACCCCGGACAAACGCTACCTCTTTCTTTCTCCTATCTTGCAGGTGAAAATTTTCATACTTTTGCTGATAACGACCAGAATCTTGCCGTTGGAAATTATAACCCTCAATTATATTATGATAGTCTTCATTTTGAGGATCTGGCTGAAAATGCCCGATGGGCATCCTGGATTTATGACAATCCCGGTGTTGATAGCGATAATAACGGATATGCCGGAGAATTTCAGGTATGTGTGATAGAATCAGTAATTGTAGATTCTGTTATTTCACAAATAATTGGCACTGAGCCTCCTCTTGATACAATCTGGAGATATGGATGGGATTCTACCGTTATTGAGACTCTTTGGACCAGAGGTGATGGAATTCCGGATTTCAAAGGGGCATCTCCTCCCCCGGCGCCTGAATTCTGGTTGGAACCCGAAATCGGTAAAATTCGTGTTCGTTTTAATGGGTTCCGTTCAGAAACGACCCGTGATGTATTCTCTCGAGAAATTGATTTTGAGGGATACCG
>JBDRQG010000181.1:0-2149 GCA_043826475.1 bacterium | reverse complement strand
ATTAAAGTCTGAGAAATATAAAAGCTTATAAAGAACTGTTTCGCCAACATTCGCCTTTGCTCCGCACTTGTCTAATATGTAAAGAAGCACCTGCTTAAATTTTGTCTTATTAAATTTAGGTGTTTTGAACCTTTTCTTTATGTTCTTAGATCTTTTTTCCTCTAAATCCGGACTAAGTAAGTCATTAACCGATATTTCAAATATATTGGCGAGCTTTGCTAGTTCAATACTGCTTACATCCCTTTGCCCAGATTCAAGTTGAGATATAGAAGGTCTCGGAACGCTGAGTTTTATGGCAAGCTCTTCCTGAGAAAGCTCCCGATCCTCCCTCATCTGCTTTATTCTCTCTGCAAGTTTATGCTTCGTGATCATACGCTAACCTCCCCTATATTGAGTATACCATCTGTTCGATTAATTTACAAGTCTTGTAAGATTATATTACATACTTTTACGCTTGTCAAGCCCTTTGGGATTGTTCCTTAACATTAGGGTTGACACTGAGTCGCCGAATGTGTCAATCTTTTTCTGTGCTTAGAGGTAAAAGGGGAAAGTCCATTTCTATTTTTCAAAAATTAGAAGCGGCCAATAACGTGTCAATTAAAAATGTGTCTGTCCCATTTAATCTCATAGCAATGCTTTTTGATATTGAACGCGATCGGGTACCTGTCCGGCAGAAAAAAGAGTTTGCTTCCCGGAGGTAAAGGAATCAGCTTCTCTTGAGGCGGCAAGAAGATTTTCTCGCCGGCCTGAGCGCAGGCATAAAACCCGGACAGCTCAAATATCTTCTGTTTGTTATCTGCTACAACGAGTGTAGGATTGGACATAAATTAGGATATAAATTCGGGACAACCACTTTATGGACTTAAAACAGTAATAAATTCTGCAATAACCATAAATTCGCCTTCATCAACATCTGGAATAGTAATTGGCGCGTAAGCTGGATTTAATGGTAATAATGTTACCTCCTCATGTTTCCAAGTTCCATCAGAAGCATATTTCTTTTTGCTCGTATATTTTTTGACTGTATATTTGCCCCCTGTCTGAGGATCTGTGATACTGTTATGTTGAACTAAAACAATTTTATTCATTCTGGACCCAACAACATTTGCACTAAACACACAATAGCTACCATCAGGAATCAATGGCTCCATTGATTTTCCTGAAGCTTTAACCACAAACATATTCTGTCTCAATATCCCAATGCTATTTGCTCTGATCCAGCCTTCCTTCTCAACCGCAAGGCCTTCTCCAAAATATCCACAAGCTGCTGCTAAAGAATACACCGGTAAATATTCCTCAAACTCTGACTCCTTGGGAATAACCGACTCTAAACTGACATTACTTTCCTCAGATGGCAAGATAATATCATAAAACATCATCTTCTGATTGGTAGATGCGGATAATTTTAATCTCTCTTTAAAATATTTCTCAACCGCTCTATCGCAAAAATAAACATAACAGCCTTTCATTCCACGCGACATTAAAGTTTTATATATATTACGAATTAAGATACTTAGCTGTTCAGGGTCATCTTTTAACCCTTTTTTACCAGCACTATCCTTATAGTTTTCCCAGTCAGCATAATAGGCAAATTTATCATCAATCCGTAAATCATTACCGACAATAACTCCCACATAGTCAAACTCCAAACCTTGAGAGGTATGGATACAGCCGACCTGATTAACCCCATCAGCTTCAATTGCCCAGCTTGTCCGCATTGCCCGCGAATTCCAAGGCATAGAAAAATCATGTTCTGGAATACATACATCATTTATTTGCGCATTTCTATTTCCTTCTTTTTCACTTGTCCATTCCCAAGCATACCCAGCTAACATACGCGCATTGTAGCCAGAACTGTTTTTTTGCTTTATCTTGGAATGTACTTCCTGCGGAGTAGAGCATATCTCAAATTCAAATTCCTTCTGATTCCAGCCGTCATAATTTCCGGTTTGTCTGATCTGAAAAACATCATCTAGCCAATTTATATATCCTTCTGCTCCGGCACAGCGAAATTGTGCGGTTAATTCTATTTCCTCAATATTCTTGGTATATTTACCGGCTACACGCTTTAGTTCTTCAACAGTTCCGATATCCTCCGGTCTTATTCTCTGATTATCATCAATAAAGAAAATGCTGATAAAAGAAGCAT
>JBDRQG010000180.1:0-3990 GCA_043826475.1 bacterium | reverse complement strand
GATTTAGTAACTTTATCTAATACAACAATTTTCCCCTTGGTTGATTTGATCGGCTCCAGAGCAGCAACGGCTGTTGCCGGAGTGAGATATTTTAGAGTGACAGATCTTGATTCAAGTTCACCGGAAGCAAAGTTTTCATATGGTTTTACAACAATTATATCATCTTTAATAAAGAAATTATATCCCATTGGACCTAAAATTGTCTCCAGAGCGGTGTTGATATCCACATCTTCAAGACGAAGGCTGATTTCACCGGAAACATCCCCTGATATAACCAGATTCAGGTTGTGCTGTTTGGCAATCATGTTAAGCACTGTTGCCAGAGGAACTTCTTCCAGATCAAGGGTTAATCTTTTTTCAGGATCGATAGGACTGCTTGTGGCATTAAATATAAAAAGCAGCATCAATATCGCAAAAGTCATTACTGACCATTTAAACCGTCTCATGGCATTATCCTTTGGCTACCGTCAGAGTTAATTTCTTACCTTTATAATCAAGCGTAACTTCTTTTCTGTTAATATTTACAACCCTGGCTTCATCAACGAAATCTCCGACAAACAGAGATTTATTATTAATAATAGCCATCGGATTATTTTCACTATATACAATACCTGACAGAATCCAGTAGATCTGATGACCGGTTGTTGCAGGAGTAAGTTTACCGGGTTCCTGAAAGGGGTTGCGTCCCCAGGGAGATTCCTGATAAGCTTTAACATCAATCAGTTTATCGGGAATAGTTGTCGTTTTGGATCCTGGCAACATTTCTTCCTGAGTATCCTGTTGAGCTAATTCAATACTGCTTTTCTTAGTATTAATATTATAATAACCCCATATAATTGCCAATCCAAGAGCTACAAAGATTATTTTTTTTCTTAATTTTTCATTCATATCGGTTATCCCAGATCTCCCAGAAGAGCTTTAAAACCGAAAACAAGGCGAAGCCTGCTTTTATCCTCTTCGGTTTTCATTATCGTGCATTTATTTATCCCGCGAAAATAGGGCATACTTTCAATCTCCTGGATAAATAGACCAAACTCTTTGTAACTCCCTTCAAGAGTCATACCAATATTTAAAAAGAGGGGATTTTCAGTATTAGTAATTATACTATTCAACTGTAATAATTCCGATATGGAGGGTTCAAACTCGGTGACTTCCAGATTTTTGGCAAGGGATACCTTCTCCAGCTGGTCAAATAATTTTAATATGTCATCTTTTGCATAAAGCTTGGATTTAATATCGGATTTTGTTTCCGAAAGGTTTTTTGATGTTTCAAGAAAATGTGGAATCTCGACCATTATCCGATTAAAATCATCCAGTTGGCTTTGAGCCTCGATAGCATTTGCCTCAGCCAGTTTTTTGTTCTTCTCGAATGGAACATATACAGTAAAGAACCAGACTAAGAGCAGAAGCACTCCCGCTCCCCAATATATTATTTGGCGCGTCTTCAAATTATACCTCTCATGGTCAAAGTGAATTCAATTTCAAAACCTTCTTTGAGCTCATGTTTAGTATGTCTGGCCAATGTGACATCTTTATAAAATGGACTGGCATTCAAATTTTCAACATACTCGGCAAGAAGAATTTCGGGTGGAACGGTAGAAGATGCCGCTTTGCCGTTAATTGTCAAATTATCACCTGAAATTTTATTCTCGTATATTAATCTTGTCAGATAAATTTCTTCTCTGGTGATAAGGGAGAGTTCTTTCAAATTTAGCGATAAAAAGCTTGGATTTTGTTTAGCCTGATTCAAATATGTCTGGGTTGTGGCGATTTTACTCTTTAATAGATTATAGGCATGATAAGCCTCTGAACTCCGAAAATCCTCAACCTGTTTATACAGGCTTTGAGTTTTTTCATCTCTTGATCTGATATCATTACTTAAATACCACCAGGCTCCAGCTAACAATAAAACCAGGGCAGAAAGAGCTAACCGACCAGCAAAATCCAGTCTTTTTACTTTTTGAGCAGTTATAATTTTTTCAGGCAGCAGATTTATCATTTTTACGTCGCAGGATGCGGCTGCCAGAGCAGGAAGGCAGACACTGGCTATATCCAGATCATTGGATTCCTGGTTTTTCAAAAATGACAATTTTTCTATTGGAAAGCGCTCAAACTCTGTCCCTACTTTGCTAATCAACAATTCAATAATTTCATCGCTGTAACAGAGATCGCCATGAACAAATATTTTGGAATTAGATTGTGAATGGTACTGACCAGAGTAAAAATCAAGGGAGGTGTTTATCTCCGATGCTAAAGTCTCGGCTAAGTATTCCATCTGAGTGCTGCTGGATGTCTGTCCTAACATTGAGGTTCCATTGTTCGAAACATGGAAAAATTCCAGTGAAGCACCCCGATAAAAAGAAATTTCTGAACTGTCTCGACCAATATTGAGGAGAGTGTAGGATATATTATCATTAAAATTCGGCAGATATCTCAATAACTGTCCGACGGTACTGTGGCTGTGGACAATACTGCTTACATTGATTTCATGGTCTTTGAAATAGGATAAATTCGCATTGATGTATTTTTTGGTAGCTGCGTGCAAAGCGATTTTTAATTTGATTCTTTTATCATCAGCTATTTTATAGATAGGTTGATAATCATAGATACAATCTTCGACAGGGAAAGGGATCTGTTTTTTTACTTCAAATCGGATAGCTGAATCCAATTCTCTTTTTTTCATTTGAGGAATCAAAAAAGTACGAAACGATGTCTCATTCCCCGAAAGAGAAATTATGACTCTTGATTTGCGGGTGGCATGCTCATCAAGAAAAGATAATATTTCCTGATTGATAAAATCTCTCTTTGCGTTTTCATCCGTATCTATCGTCGGAATATAAGCTTTGCGGATATCGATTATTTTACGGAAATTAAATAGATGTCTTACCGCCGCCATTTGAATTGAGGATTGATCAATCGAAAAAGCCAGACAACGGCCATTGAAACGAATCCTTCTAGGAGCAATTATGGATTCGGTCAGAGGTGATGTTGTAAAAGACTTCTTTGGCTCTTTCGCAGGATCAACTGGCTTCTTTTTTTTGAACAATCCGGTTAAAGACATGAAGTTTACCTAAACTAAAAATTTACCTCAACAGTATCAGCCCCGCCTACAGATAGAATTTTTCTGTTTAGAGGCTGATAAACATAATCTACATTCCAGGCATCTTTAAGATATGAGCCTTCGCTGCTATCCATGTATGGCCCATTCCAGCCCAAGCGAGTCAGCTTGTTATAAGTTGGCACAGAATCCGGTTTTGAGACCAGATCCGACAACTTTGACGGTACAAAACCGACATCCCCTTCAAAACCTCGATCAATAAGTTGACCTCCGGCTATGATATCGGGATTGCCAATTATGCTTCTCTTAAGAGAAGCCATTTCTTTTTGAGTAGCGGTAATTTTTGAACTTTCTGATATATCAGCAAACTTGGGGATAGCCACAGTGGCTAAAATCCCCAGGACGACAATTACCATTACCAGTTCAATGAGAGTAAATCCGCTTTGTTGTTTTTTATACATTATTTAATGTTTTCAACAAAAATTACCATCTGTTCTCGCCGCTGGCAAATGTTGCTGGCCAAATTTCTCCAGTGGTAGGATTGTAAACCCAGCCGGCATTGGAGGTAATAGAATCACCTTTGGTCAGAGCGCTGCCATCGAAAATATCATCAGCAGAATCGGATATGGCCGCATATGGATTTTTGGGAATGCCATGAGCCATTACATCTACCCCTCTAAGTTCAGCAATGCTCGGCCATGAAGCGGTTCCGGTGGTAACAGCGGCATTGGCATAAAATATGGTTATACCGGATTTTAATGCACCAAGAGAACTGCGGCACGAAGCTTCTTTGGCATCGCTTGAAAGATCTTTGTACTGAGGAATGGCAACTGCAGCCAAAATCCCCAGAATGACAATTATGATAACCAGTTCAATAAGGGTAAAACCTTTTTGATTCAACATGTTAGAACTCCTTTATTATTAATATTATT
>JBDRQG010000179.1:0-2629 GCA_043826475.1 bacterium | reverse complement strand
CACCCAGATATTCACATTTTCCCAGCTACGGTCACCCGTCTCTCCGCTGACAGATTCGATAACTGAAGCACTTAAAATCACACTTGACAATAATAGAAACACATTAATGAAAACAAGATGGTAAGCATTAAATCGTCTCATGGTTGGGTTCCCCTTCTTACCAAGAATAGAAAAATATTAAAAACAGCCACACACAGACCTACGTCCTCTGAACGATAAGGACTCTCAGCAAATATCATCTTTCTCTCGCTCAATTTTAACGATTTATTTTAATAAATCAATAAATAAATCGGTGTTAGTCAGATCACAGAAATAATGGATCGGTAAAAAAACACCACTAATAGTTTATTCCCTATAGATAGTTTTTAATACAGGGTTTTTTAACATTTTTTCATCTTTTGTCCAATTTTGTTTTGCTCATTATCTATAATAACTTAATTTAAAACAATACTTTATTGGATCAAACAGCTATTTTTATGAATTATTCAGGTTAGATGATTACTATGAAAAATTGTAAAAATTAAAAAGTGCACTATCAATAAAGAAAAATCTCGATTTTCTGTGGGGGCACAGGGTACTGTGCCCTTTTTTTATTTCCAAAAACGTTTCCGCAGGACATCAAGCGATGATAGCAATACCGGCCCAATAAACAGATCACCGAGCAGTGCGGTAAAAATGGCAATGCTGGCCAGGATGCCGAAATCCATCAGTATTCGTGTTTCTGAAAATATGAATATTAAAAAACCGGTGGTCAGGATCAGTGAAGTAAACATCAATGCCCGGCCGACACCGGTCAGAGCGGCCCGCATTGCCTTGTGAATATCTTTGGATCGCTGATATTCGTATTTGAAATGGGTGAAATAGTGAATCGTATCGTCAACGACAATCCCGATTGCAACCGATGCGATGATCGCCGTTGCCATATTCAAACGGAACCCGGCCCAGCCCATTAATCCAAGAATAAATACTATCGGGAAGACATTGGGCAGAAGACTGAGAAACCCCAATTTCGGCCCGAAGATTAATAGCATTAAAACAAGAATTACGATAAGCGCTGTCCGGAGACTGGTGATTTGAGTATTGATGATATTACCGGTAAGTTGATTCACAAGATAGTCAAATCCGGTTACCTGAATCTCATAATCATTGAAATGTAACTCTAGAAATTCATCAATTATCGCGAATAGGAGCTTGTTTTGAATATCGTCCATCTGTTTGGCGATGATAGAAATACGGGCAATATCATAATCGGTCGTTATATATTTGTTGATCTCTTCACCACCGGAAATTTCATACATCAGCAGGCATTGAGCAACGGCTTCCTTGGTTTCAGGAATCCGGTAAAAAGACTCATCCTCACTGTTTAGAGAGCGGTAGATCAGTTTCAGGTGATCCACCACCGAATAGGAAACCGATACCTGTGGATGAAGTGCCAGGCGTTTTTGCAGAGCTTCAATGTCTCTAAGTAATTCCGGGTTTTTAAAGCTGTCGGTGTCACCGTGTATGATTATTTCTGTGCTGGAAACACCGGACAGATGCTGATCCAGATATTGGGTATCCTGATATAAACGCGTACTGTGCTTCAGGTATTCAATCATCGAACCTTCGATCCTGATCCGGGGAATTCCGAGGGCCATAAAGATAATAATGGTGGTAAATGCGGCGATGACAATCACCCGGTGTTTTTCATTGATATCGGCGATTTTGTTTAGACAATTATCCACAATGGTTGATTTCTTAAAGACAGTTTTTGTGTATTTGGGCGTCAGCCACAGAAGCCCTATTGGTATCAGTATAATGGATAAAATGAATGAACTCATGATACCGATTGCCGCAAAGATTCCCAGATTATTAATGCCGGGAATCGGACTGGTGATCAGGGATCCGAAGCCGATTGCTGTTGTCAGGGATGTAAAAAAACAGGGAGCACCGGCTTTTGTCAGGCTCGCGATAATGGCCGCTTTTTTGTCCTGCAACGTATTAATTTCCAACCGGAATTGACTAATCAGGTGCACAGAGTTTGCCAGCCCGATAATCGTAATCAAGGCAAACAGGGTTGTCGAAACCGGTGTGATCGGCGAACCAACATAACCTTTTAATCCTAGAACCCAGACCAAGGCGATAAAGACAGTCAGCAGAGGAAAAAGTATTGATGAAAGATTTCTGAAAATAATCCAGAGAAAGATAGCTGAAATAAGCATAGATAAGGGGAAAAAGAGACTGATATCCTGGTCCATTAATTCGTTAATAGCGGCGTCAGTTATGAGTTCACCTCCTAAATGAAACTGTCGGCCTGTGTGAGCAGTTTCCCGCAGCAGAAGGTCTCTGATTCCGGTATCGATTTCCCGGTTGTATTCCCCAAGGCTTTTATTTTTATCGTTGTTTCGTTCCAAAATGAGCATAATAGCCACGGTCTGAAAATCACGGGAAACCAGGGTGCCGTAAATAAATGGATTGCGCTGTATTCGGTTTTCCAATTCCGAAACACTAAGATTTTTATCAAACAGATAGTTAATTTCCAGGCCATAATCGGTTCCGACAATGTTTTCCACGGTTGTAAGGCTGATCGCTTCGCGGATGTGGGGCAGTTGAGCGAGAGAGTCGGTCAAATGCTGCAGATAATTAATTT
>JBDRQG010000178.1:0-12075 GCA_043826475.1 bacterium | reverse complement strand
TATAATTATCACTTATAATGTAATAGGAAGTATTGTCTTTTACATAATATAAAGAGTATGAATCAGCATCACTACAATTAGCATGGTAATTTAGGTTTAATTTAAGATTTAGATTATTATTTATTCCATATTGAATAGTATTATTAAAATCTATAACTCTATAATAATATTTTCTATTTTCAGTATTAATACCTTCATAGCTACTATCATATCTTTCATTGACATAAAATCTTCTTTCAAGATAATTTCTATAATTATAGTGATTATCGATTCTTAATGTACCTTGATTAACTAAAGGTGTTATATAATAAGAAAGCATTGATTGCTGGATTGTAAGCTTGGCCATACTTTTATTAATCCATTGAGAGGATAAAGATATATTTCCTGTATTTTCAATATCATTATAACTAACAAATCGGTTATTATAGGGTACCATTTTTCTTGATGTTTCTGCATAATAGGCATCATCGACTCCTATTTGCCAATGTGAGTTTGGTCTTAATTGAAAACTAACATTTGGTGTAACCCAGCCATCATCTCCATATCCACTAATTCCTAAATCATATCTGGTTGTTAGATCAAAGCCTATTTGATATTTACCATTCGTAAATAGATAGTCCAATTGTTTGCTGTAATCTTCGGCATCATCACGTATTTCATAGAATCCCCCGACCTGATGGCCGTCGATCCAGCGGCCGTAATAGTAATCGAACGGGATTTCGACATCGGCGGAACATAATTGTGATAATGAGATAAGAATCAGTATTGATATGATAATGTGAAAGATTGATTTAGACTGCATTGACCCCTCCCTGAGGTTAATTTATTACGCCACCTCCCAAAAGTACATCGTCATTATAAAAGACAACCGACTGCCCCGGTGTGATGGCGCGCTGCTTTTCCATAAATTTAATATGGATATGGCCATCCGTCAAGAGGTTTAATTCGGCTAATGCCGGCTGGTGGCGGTAGCGAATTTTGACCATCGCCTCTACTGGTTTGATTGGAGGATCAATAGCCACCCAGTTGACATTGATGGCTTCAAGTTCAGTAGTAAAAATATCCTCATCATCACCAACGATTACTCTATTGCTTACCGGGTCAATTTTCTGAACATACAACGGAGTCGGATAAGCAATCCCCAGACCTTTTCTCTGTCCGATAGTATAAAAAGCAGTCCCTTCATGCTGCCCCAGAACAAGGCCATTGCTGTGGACAATCTCCCCCTTCTCCTGTTTGATCTCCCGCTTCTCGTCCCACTCTTTGAGAAAGCGGCGGTAATTGTCATCGGCCACAAAGCAGATTTCACGTGATTCTTTTTTCTCAGCGGTACGCAGTCCGTTTTCCGAGGCAATTTTGCGAACTTCGGTTTTAAGCAATCCACCCAGCGGCATCAATGTCATTGATAGGGCTTCCTGAGTAATCCCCCACAGGAAATACGACTGGTCCCGAGTTTCATCGATACCTTTTCTGATTTGAAAACGCCCTTGATCATTTTCCTCGACAAAGGCATAATGCCCGGTAGCTATATAATCACAACCCAACTCCCGTGCTTTGTTTAAAAACGCTGCCCACTTAATATCCGTATTACATAATACACAGGGATTGGGAGTTCTTCCCGCTTTGTATTCGGAGACAAAATTTTCAATCACTGTCCCACGGAACTTTTCAGACATGTTGAGAACATAAAAAGGAGCGTTGATTTTATCGCAAATCATGCGGCAATCAGTAATGGAATCAATGGTACAACAGCGGCCATCTTTGTAAATATCCCCACCGACATCGACATAGTCCCACATTTTCATATGAGCCCCGACCACATCATATCCCTGCTCTTTTAACAAGAGAGCGGCAACCGAGGAATCAACCCCGCCGGACATAGCTACCAATACTTTTTGAGGCATTCTTTATTTTGCCTTGCTTCGATAAATCGGTGACATATTGCGTAGTCTTTCAACAATCGGGGGAAGTTTTTCAAGAACATAATCAAGCTGTTCTTTGGTAGTGGAGCGACCCATTGAAAATCTTATCGCTCCCTGCGCTTCGACTTTGTCTTTCCCCATAGCAACCAGCACATGCGAAGGTTCAGTTGCACCGGAGGTACAGGCAGAACCGGATGAGCAGGCGATCCCTTCAAGATCAAGCGAGAGGAGAATTGATTCTCCTTCTATACCACTGAAAGATAAATTCATAGTCGGCATAACTCTTTTTTCACGATGGCCATTAAGATAGACATCAGGAATCAGGGTCGTTACTTTATCAATAAAATACTCAGAGAGTTCTTTGTGCATCTTGTGATCCGCATCCATCCGCCTGCCGGCAACTTCAAGGGCTTTGGCTAATCCGACAATACCGGCAACATTTTCAGTACCGGGACGGCGCTTCTTTTCATGCGACCCGCCATAAAACAATGGAGTAATTTTAATTCCCTGTTTGATAAACAAAGCTCCCGTCCCTTTAGGGCCGTAGATTTTATGCCCGGTCAATGACAATAAATCAATCCCAAGTTCTTTGACATCGACTTTGATTTTACCTGTTGCCTGCACCGCATCAGTATGAAAGAGGGCTCCCTGTGCCTTAGCTGCATCTGCAAGAGAAGCGATATCCTGGATGGTTCCTGTCTCATTGTTAGCCTGCATGACGGAAACTATTGCCGTTTTCTCTGTAACTAGCTCAGCCAACTTTTCCGGAGATGATAAACCATCACTATCAACTGGCAAGATATCCAGTTTGAAACCCTCTTTTTTGTGGAGATGTTCTGCTGGTTCTAGGACAGCGTGATGTTCAGTTGCTCCGACAATTATATGGTTACGTTGTGACTTCAGTTGATAAGCTGTACCCAATATCGCGAGATTATCAGATTCGGTTCCGCCTGAGGTAAAATAGAGTTCCGACGGTTCACAGTTAATAAAACTGGCAATAAACTCCCGTGAATTTTCCAGAGCCACTTTGGCGTCCCGTCCGCCGGAATGGACGCTGCTGGCGTTGCCATAAATATCTTTTAAGTAGGGAAGCATCGCCTCAACCACTTCAGGATCGACCGGAGTAGTGGCATTATGATCTAAATATATGAAATCCATTGTTCACCTTTTCAAAGTTACCCATTAAATATTTACGTAACAAATAGTTGTTATCATAACAACTAATTTACTATCAAACTGTTCCTGAAAATGAGCAGTTAGAATGCATATAATATAGTAAAATGCCAGCGGTCATCAAGAGGTATCGTTTTGGTTTGGATTCGGCGGGCATAATCTAACCGAATTGGGCCAGCCGGGGATTGAATCTGGATCCCGGTGCCATAGCTATAAGCCAGTTCATCGAATCTGAATTTTTTAATATCACTGTAGCCATTACCCATGTCAAAAAAGAGGGATTGCCAGATAGGAAGATTTTTAAACAGGTTCTTTATACCCGGAATCCAGTTGAATATCTGAATTGTTTTCCATCGAAATTCCTGATTAAAGACAGCCGTGAATCCAGCTCCGGGAAGACTGTCCTCCTGAAGAGGGGCAATTGAGTTCTCCCTGAATCCTCGGATTGTGTTTGCTCCTCCAAGGAAGAGGCGGTCCTTTGAAGGAACCAGATCAGATCCATCAAAGGCATTAACCCAGCCCCCTTTCAAACGAACGGCATATGTCCACCCGGGCCAAACGATGTGATAGGTTGAGATATAGCTTTCTACTTTTGTAAAGTTATCATCTCCGCCCAAAAAGCCACCGAAATAATCAATAGATATTTCCCGTACAGAACCGTTACGAGGATTAAAAATATTATCCCGGCTATCTCTGTTCATAGTCAGGTATAGGCGTCTCCGAATGGAGAGTCCTTCAGTCTCTTTTCTTACTTCCCCAACCAGTTCCTTCGGGACACCGCTGATATCGACTTGTTGATATTCCAGACCTCCATATGCTTTGGTGCGGGGACCTAAATTCTTAGTCGTGGAAATAGTTGCTTTCCACTGTTTGACCCTGAAATCCTGGACCGGGTGTTTCACTTCCGGTTCATAAGTAAATGATAATGACAAAGGCATTCTAATGCCCAAAAACCAAGGTTCAGTATAGCGGATGCGAATTAAATTTTCAATAATACGGCTATTACTCCCAACCCCATAAACAACACTCCCCAAAAGATCCATCTGGCGCGAGCCGAACATATTTCTCTTTCCCACTCCGGCAGAAAAATCCCAGCTCAAATCGGCAAATTCGGATTGACCGGCTCCGGTTGTAACCGTCACATATTTTGTTTTACGTTCCCTGACTTGTAGAACAAAATCAGGGACATATTTATTAGTTTGAATTGCATCCTGGCGCAGTTGCAGCGTACTAAAATATCCTGATTCAAAAAGGCGTCGTTCCGATTCTACGATATCATTGCGTCGATAAGTATTCCCCTGTTTAATTTTCAATTCTCTACGGGCGGCATACTCAGGATATTTCTCAGAACCCTCTATGAGAATATCTCCAATCTTAACTAACGAATCAGAAAAGATATTAAACCTTACGGGTGTTACGGTCGAAGTTGCGATAGTATCAATATGGGGTATAACGTTAGCGTATGGATAACCGTTATTGGCCAGAATAGTCTTCAAATCATATGTCGTTTGGCGCACTTTAAAAAAATCAAGCGGTTCACCTGTTTTAAGCTTATTAGCCCTTTTTTCAAATTCTTCCTTAAAGCGAACTGGGAAATCCCCTTCGATAATCTTTTCACCATAAGTAAATTGGCGGCCTTCTTCGATATTGACAACAACCCGAGCCGGAGAGAGAGTATCTCCTTCTTTTATCATTTCAAATTCTTCATTTACCCTGATTCCCAGAAAGCCATTTATCAGATAAATAAATTTGATTTCAAGCGTATCTCGTCCAAAGGCTTCTCTTTGCACTCTTGTCCGCCGGTCGCCTTTGATAGCCGCCCATCCGCTTCGAACTTTGGAATACATTATCTTTTTGATCTCACCATCGGAAAAATATTGATTTCCATTGATGACAATTTCCTTGATAGGCGGCTTTTCCCTCACCCAGCGTAATTTGGCTCTATCTATTGTAGCGCCACCAGCTATTTCAGAAAATAAAACTAATAATATCAATAATGTAAGCTTCATAGTATTCATCAAAATTCCCAGTGAAATTTAAGATTCAGATGATACAACTCGTCTTCATCACGCCGACCTTCAACCTGCAAAGCTTTATGAAAGCGGTAGTCGAAGCCTACTTCCTGACGGGTTTGGCCATAGGTTGTGGTTCTTCCGTAAGTATACAGGCGCGACCCCCAATACTTACCCAGAGTAACACGAGCGTTAAGAAGATTCGACTCGCTGCCATAGACCGGATCAATAGTAAACGTTTCCACCCCAATCTGGCTCAATTGCCGGGCTCCAATCTGTGATACCTGTGAATACCCCAGACCCATCAATCGCTGTTCCAAACCACTCGAGGCTGTCAGACTATCGCTGCTGTAGTAATTGGCGACCAGCATTGGTAATAACTCTTCTCTTGATAATCCGGATTCTGAGACTGGATTGATATCAGGTTTATCTAGCGTGCCGGTGACATTGATACATATTTCAATTTGTTCAGGAGTATTATCCTCTTCAATATTATTTGCTTTGACTCCGGCAATTCTGGTACAAGCAGTGATGTTAAGACTGGGGTTTAGAGTGTCTTTACCTTCAAAAGTTACAACACTGCCCTGCTCAATATTAAACGTCTTGTCAAAAAGGAAACCTCTCCCTCTCAAAATTTCCATCTCCCCGATAAACCGATAATTCCCATCTTCTCTAATGAGATTAAGATTGCCAGCAAATTCAGCATCAATATCATCATTTTTTATCCAGTAATTGGAGAGGATATCAATATTGATGTTCAAATCCCATGGTTTTTGTGTCGTTAAAGCCATCATAAGAGGTGATCCCTCATAACTCTCAGCAAAATTTACATAATACTTTGTTGATATAAGGGTCAAATCTCCAGTTACAAGAGGAGGTGTGCTCCCTTCGACATGAAGCTCCCCTTCAACTTTGCCGTTAATGTCTTCAAGCTCATATGCATAAGGAAATTCTCTGGGAAGCGAAATATCCAGATCATAATAAAGAGTATCAAAAGCTTCAACAGTGATTTCTCCCTCAATTTCAGCAAATCTCTTGCGGCCATTTGGTTTTTTATTTTCAGTGCTATAGATCTCAATATGATCTATAATGATTTTATTATCATCCATAGTAACTCCAGCGGAGTCAGTATAAATGGGATGCTCAAGATCAAAATATTTTAATTCCGCAATGCCATCATTGCTTTTATCTCCGATTATATAAGCCTCTCCCTCCAAATGAGGGTCATTAGGCGTACCTAAAAGATGAATATCGGCATGAAAGAGACCCTTAATCCGTTCAACTGACGGCATTATAAATGTTACCAGGTCAAAGCGGTTGTCATCGGCATTGATGTAAATATCCATCGGTTGCTCTGGAAGACGCTCGACCCCATTGGTAGTAAAAGCAAGGTCGGTATGGATCGCCCCGCTTGCTCTATATTTCCCCGGGTTTGAACTAAGAATAAGGCTATCTATCGTAAGCAGTTTATCCATATAATCAAGGCTTGCATACATGTCTCCCAGAAGCAAATCTTTATAAATCAAGGAATCTATTTCCCCATCAAGTGAAAACTCCGGCCTTTGAAAATCTCCATTAAGAATTGCATCACAGGAAAGATAACCGGCAATGCCAAGGGTGGTATCGAACAAATTTATCCAGGGAGCCATGGGGAGACGTTCTACTGACATCGTCAAGGCAATAGATTCATCATAATTAGATCGTCCATTTACAGACAGTAATGCATGAGTATTTCCCAGTGATGTTTGTTGAAATATAAATCCTGATGAATCCACACTAATGATAATTTTATCTTTGTTATGAAAGGGCTGGTCAAAAAGATTTAATTCGAGAGTATCTATTTCAAGCAAACTCGGATAGGCTTCGTAATCATAATTGCCCTCGCCAACTAATTTAGTATAATCACTGGAGACATAAACCGAATCAATGCCAATCAAATTAGAATCGATAGTCAATAAAGCATACCCGGTATCATATGGAAAATCCCATATAGCACCTTTATAGAATTCTATTTCTATATCCCCTTTTTTACCGGTAAAAAACCGATCAATGTTGATACCGGCATAGATACTGTCACAATACAAGCCATATATCCAAACTGAATCAGAGACAAAGTAACCCTTAAGATTCGGGTCCGTAGTTTTACCTGACATATTGGCATTTACTTTTCCTCTTCCACCCGGCTGGTCGATAAATAGGATTCCTTTATACCTGTCCAGATTGGCCAGATCAATTTGAATATCAAGATTCATTTCATCGTCGTAGTCGATACTTCCGGTAGTATAAAATATATTTTCAAAATATTTTACCATAACCGAGTCTGCAAAAACAATTGAATCCGTCGTTATGATAAAATTACCAGCGGCTTCCTGTAGCGGATATTCGTCAAAATACGATTCAAAGAGTTCAGCGTTGATATCAAGAAGCATCGTCTTGTTGCTGAAAGATTCTCCGTTAAGATCAAACTTGCCATTGAGATCTGTTACAAACCCCTTGTTGAGCAGATTCCTTAAATTGAAATTTCTGATACTAGCTGAAAGATTATAAATTTCCGGCTTATTATTAAAATCGATCTCCCCGGCTCCATTAACCGAACAATCCCCGAGTATTGTTCCATAGAGGGTATCAAAAGTAAGAAACTTATCTTTGAAATTCAGATCAGCATGAAAGTTTTCAAGTGAAACGTTCATAAATGTACCCGCCAGATCCGCCGAGCCAAATAAATGAGAGCCATTAAAAGACATGTTCGCATTAATATCAAGAATCCCTTTTAATGTCGGTCCCACATATGTTGTAATATCATCCAGGTTGACATTATCTGCTGTCAGTGATACTCTCCCGAACGGTTCATCCTCAAAATTAACATTCCCATCGACTCTGATTCTGGTATTGTATGATATTAAAATCATGTCCTTGAAAAGTATATTTTTTTCAGCATAAGTAATTTTCCCACCGGCGGCATCAATGGAGACTTTCTCTTTATTTGATTCAAATTCAAGACGATCAAGATCCATGGCATAGGTTTTATCATTGATTTCAAGCGCCATCCAGAGCAGAACATCATTTACTTCCAGTGTATCATTATTATCTATTATGACAATATCTCCGTCGTTGATGACAAATTCATTAATTGAAAAATTAAGAGAGGTAGAGCCAGAATCACCAGAACCGGAGAAATCAGGTACCAGCCAATCACCCATTGAGTCTCGTATGACCATAATTTCCGGTGACTCCAGATGAAGAAAGTCTAAAACATACTGCCTTCTCCAAAAATCCTCAATGGAATAGGCCGCTTCAAGCTTTGGTAATTTTAGTATTTGATAACGAGTATCTCCATCATTATAAAAGACATTTACATTTTCAATGATAATTCCGGCGATAAGACCCCCTTTAATCTCCCCTATGGAAATTTCTAGATTATTTTTTTCTTTAATAATGGAATCAATCCGGTCATTGGCAATATTCTCCAAACCGCCCATATAGAAGACGTAAATCCAAGCGCTAATTAAAATTAACAAAAAAGCGCAAAATGAATAAAAAATAACCCGCCAAAAAATCCGCATTAATTAATACCTAATTTATTCAACATCTTCAGAGCCATTTGGCTGCCTTCGCCAGAGAAGATTTCCGTATCTTCAACGACTTGTATCACCAATTTTTTATCAGCTCCGACATTAAGAGCGCCAATCAAATGAGAATAAAGCTGCCGCTCTCTAAGTTCTACAATCAGACAAGATATAATTGCCAATTCTCTATCAACAATATTCAAACCGGGACGAGATAAAACTTTTCCATAACCTTCATAAATCATCCACCTGAAAATTTCCGGTGCAAATGATTCCACTCGTTTCCGAAGAATATCATATTTTTCACCATATACTTTTTGACAAAGTTTCTGTCCTTCAACAAACCACTTCTCCGATTCTTTAGAACTGACTGGAGTTAATCGTAGATGTCCTCCATCAATTCCAATAATACTATTTAGATGGTCGGCAGCTTCAATCATACGAGGAAAACCGACAAAAAGATAAGATTGTAAAATAATCTCATATAACTGCTTTGAAGAAATATTATTCTTACCGGCCATATTAATTACTGATTCCAGTATCGAATGATCAGCCTTGGCAACGGCTGCAGAATATAGTGATAGTATTCTTTGCTGAGGATTCGGGTCAGGATCAAAAACACTCAGTTTATCTACTATTAATTTTAAATCTGTCTTATCATACATGGATAGTAAATAACAGGAAAAAAGTAAAATGGCAACGTTGAATTTTATTGCTTAATATTACGAAGTTTGAGTTCAAGGTTATTAAGCGTTTTCTTAAGAATATCGATTTCATTTAGAAGAGAATCAGTATTTTGATTGGAGTTTGGCTGGCTGGGAGAAGCCTGAAAAACTGCCCCGGCGGTAAACTCAACCCGGCCAATTTGAAGGGGCGCTATATATGGAACGTTGTTTCTGATAAAACCCAGATCGATTACCGAACCGGGGAGGTACCGCTTGATGCTATTTCTCAATTCCAGAGCTGATTTAAGAGGAGCGCCATTCATGCTTATTAGTACATCCCCTCTCTGAAGACCAGCATTAGCTGCCGGAGAAAGTGGGACAATATCCGTAATCATAATTCCCTGATTGATAGTTTGGTTTCTCTGTGGAGTAGTACGGGCAAACTGGGTCGGAAAAGTGATTTCGATGCCCGGGGTGAATTCAATATCGGCACTGGTAATGCCAATATAACCAGCCTGCCGATCACCAAAATTAATAAGATGTTCAATTATTTTATATAATTCCTGAGATGGGACTGCTAATCCTACTTCCGCCCAGCGATCGCTACCAATCCCCCCGGTGATTAAACCTACCATGTTGCCTGACAGATCAAAAAGACCTCCTCCAATAGTCCCGGAACTTATAGTGGATGAAAACTGAAGAGTCCCCTCAGGTCTTAAACCGGCACAAAAACCTATCGATGGAGAGGCTTTAACACCATAAGAGTTGCCCAAAGCAACCACCATCTGCCCGGCACAGCCGTATTTGGAAATCATTTTGACAGGCTGGCCGATTTTCCGGTCAATACTTAGAAGTGCCACGCCGGTATTATAATCAATCCCTCTTATACGAGCTGGAATTACTTTATTGTCATAATAAACCATAAGGTAATCATTATTAACTATCGAAGGAGCTGCTGCCAGAATATTACCCAAAGTATCAATAATAACACCGGAAGAAATAATGCTGTGAATGGTTTCATTACTGGAATTCTTAAAATCTGATTGTGTAATCGATTTTATTGATTCGATTGTTACAATCGACCGTGAAGCATTATAAACCAGATTATTAAACTGGTCTTCAAGGTTGACTAAAGAACTGTTGGCAGCGACAATATTTGAAATTGTAAATGTCAGAAAAAAGACTGTGGCAAAAAATAATTTCGACACAGTCTTAAAATCTTTAATAGCCATTATCAATATGCAGAACTCGCTCCTCTCTGAGATTCGGTAGTTTGATAAATTTTAATTACCGGACGAACTCTGTAGTATGTCTGACCATAAGGGACCTGACTTGTTGATTTCGAGGAGACATTTGCCATTCCCTGTGATTGACCGGCGTTAATTCCGATCTGTTCGATAATTTTCTGTGACATTTGATCAATTCTGTCAGCTTTAGCTAATTGAGTTGTAAGTGACCAGTCTTTGTTCATCGGATGAGTCATATTGGGATTTCTATCAGGCTGAACAGTCAGATAGGCATTATAGATATCATCATTTTCAATATAAGCCGTGGTCCCCTGAGGTGCAGATTCGAAACCAGGTATAATACCGGACATTGTAACCGCAAATACCAAACAGGCTGCAGCAATAACAGGAATCACAGCAGTCCACCTGACCACCGGTGCATTTTTGGGCATATAGGCTTTAGTTCTGGTTTCGGCAAACCTTTCCTGACCGATCCGGTTTAGCAGAAGATTATTGAAATCCTTAGAAACTTTCAATTGTGGAATATTACGGCGGTTTTCATTAATTGCAGTATATTCCGCCCTGACCCGTCGGCATTCTGAACAATTCTCGAGATGCTCGCCAACTGACAGCTTTTTGCGGCCGGTTAATTCGTCTTTACAAAAGGCTGACAGGTAAGAGCGTACTCTTCGACAGCGCATTGTGGCTCTCCAATCTTGGTTGTAACTTTTCCCGGAGCATCATTCTGGCACGGTTAACCCGGGATTTAACCGTTCCGAGAGGAATATCAAGCACCTTGGCGACTTCTTCATAAGGCAGCTCCTGAATATCGCGAAGCATAAACGCAACACGATACTTTTCCGGAAGCTCCTCTATCGCCTTAGCCAATACCTGAGGCAACTGGCTAGGTAACTTGGGATCTATAGCAAATTCCGCCTCATTACCCTGCATTTCATCTATATCGTAGTGTTTGAATCGTTTTCTCTTCCTGAGTTCATTCCTGGCCAGATTAAGACCAATGGTATAAATCCAAGTCGAAAAACAATGCTTGAAATTAAAGGACTGGCGATGCTGATAAACCCGAACAAAAGTCTCCTGAACGATATCTTCAGCTTCATCCGGAGAAGAAAGCATCCGTCCGATTACATTCATAAGGCGATTTTTGTATCTTTCAACCAATTCATTAAAAGCTACCATGTCGCCATTTTGAATGGATTTCATTAAACGATAGTCAATATCTTTTTCAGTGTCTTTAGCCATAATAATCCAATCGTTTATCGTCTCATATATTAGTACCATTCAGAGACAATAAAGTTCCAATATATAATATCGGTCAATTAATCTTAATATATTATATTATAACAACTTAACAAGAGGGGAACTTGTTTTATTTTAAGAATTTTTGTAAAAAAAGCATTGGATTTTAGCAATAATTATTTGAAAACTTCACCCCAGTGAGTCAAATAAATAGCAAATCCAGCTACAGCCATTATAATAATCGGGATAGTTAT
>JBDRQG010000177.1:0-6914 GCA_043826475.1 bacterium | reverse complement strand
CCATTTGACGTTTATGGGAACAGATCCCTGCAGCAAGGCAACTTCAACATCGCCATCAATCGGAAAGCGTGGGGTAACGACCCAGCCGTACGCTGTCAACCCGGCAACAATAGCCAGTGATACAAATATTGAGGTTAATTTTCTTTCGGGAGATGGTGTTTTTTTCAATACCTGTAGCAACAGGACATTGACAGTGACAATTAAAAATGTCAATCCATGAACTGATATGACAGATACAATTTGCAGGATATAAAGAAAGGAGGTCTGAGTATAACCCAGATCCGACCAGGGAAAAGCAAACTCGGAAAGAGTTCGAAAATATTCAAGCCCCGTCCATAAAAACGGAAGAGCGATATAACCAAGAATAGGTTTGAGGGCATGTAATTTATTAAACAACATTAATATTGCGGCGTAATAAAAAGAGACGATGACAACAGCGGCAACCATCCCGGGCGGAGTGACCAGCGCCACCCAGTAAATTGTAAATAGATTAAAAAAGAAGCTGAAAAAATAGGCCGCGTTAAAAGCAGTCCGTCCATTGAGTTTTGAGATAATAATTATAGGTCTTATAAGTGACAACCAGGCTAAAAATCCAAATACGCCGGGATAAAAAGCTAATGAAAGGAGAAATGCCCATACCATAAGTTCGAGTCTTCGCTTGCGAAGCTCGATATCTTTAGGGATGATAAAATATCCAATGCTTTTCAGTATCTTTAGCAGAGATGGTTCCTTTCAGCAGGCAGATCTGCTGCCTCTTTTTAAAATCAGTAAACTCGATACGTTAAGTTAATATTCGAGTTTATTTCTGTGGCTGGCAGACACTCTCCTCTGCTGCAGGCAATGCCTGTTTTATTGGGGCACACGAGGGCGTATGCCGCCCACAAAATTACCAGCCAGCAGATGTGGACATCTGCCAGGCACAATAAAGTCACACTATACCCGCAACTAAGCTCCTACGAGATGCAATTTTCCCAACAGGTTTTGTACCTGAGGCATCACATCCAGGCCAACCATGTATCCCATTCCACCCGATGCGCAGGCTCGCTCATTAAATTCTGTAACCTTATCAACCCGGATAGATTCTCCCCCGCCGCCATAAAACATAATCGGGACCGGATCGGCTGAGTGGGCTTTCATTTCCGAGGCGGTTGAATGATCGGCGGTTACAATAAGCAAGACATCATCAGGCAATTTTGTCAGCAGTGCAGCAGCCTTATCAATCTTCTCTATAAAATCCCGCTTACCTGCCCAGTTGCCGTCTTCCGCCAATGAATCGCTGGCTTTTACATGAGTGAAAACAAAATCATAGGCGTTTAATTTATCCAATGAGGTTTTGAATTTAGCTTCAATATCAGTATTGGCCAAACCGGTCGCTCCGGGAACATTAAGAATATCCATACCCAAAAAGGCACCCACCCCTTTATACAATCCACCTCCGGCAATACAACAAGAGGTGAGGCCATATCTATCCTTGAAACTGGGAAGAGTATTATATTGCCCTGCACCACGGACTAAAAGGAAATTGGCCGGAAGTTTTCCATCCTTAACCCGCTCGGCATTGAAGGGATGTTTATTAAGAACTTCATATGCTTTTTGTAAAAATTTGTTTAAAACAGAAGCCGTATGTTTGGCTTCTTTGGTATCATCGGTAGCCGTAACGGTTCTTACCGGAACATCGGGAACGTGCGGGTCGGCATCGATAATATTTCCGGAGAGCCCTTCCCCGCGCATAATAACTCCTGCCCGATGAGCGGTCCCCGGTTTGACTAAAAATTTTACGCCATCCACTTCCATCCCATCAATAGCCTTGGTCAAAGGTTCTACTTCGAGAATTCGTCCGGCACGGCGATCTTTGATAACCATCTTTTCATCAACGGTTCCAAAATTCCCCCTAAGGGCAACATCCCCACCCCTCAATTCCAATCCTAAACCGGCCACTTCGATAGGTCCCCGACCGGAATAATATTTATTAATCGGATAACCAAAAATAGTCAGGTGGGCGGTATCGCTGCCGGGGACAAAGCCTCTCCCCAATGTATGCATCAAACCGCATTCAGCCCCGGCCGCCAGTTTATCCAGATTCGGCGTCTTGGCTGCCTCAAGAGGGGTTTTATTTCCCAGTCCTTTAACCGGACGATCTCCGAGACCATCGCATATAATCATCAATACTTTTTTAAGCATTTTTCATTAACTCCAAAAATTCATTTAATATTTTTAATCCGTCAGGATTACTTTCCCAGTCCCATTTATGATATGCCCAATACGATATACTTTTTCATTCATATCCTTAAGAGTTTTTTCGACATTATTGGCATCATTCTCATCAACAACCAGAACATAGCCAATACCCATGTTGAATGCGGAATAGATATCATCCTGATCGATATTCCCTTTTTCTTTCAGGAAATTAAAAATCGGCAGGACCGGCCAGGTGGCTTTACTGATTTGAGCATTACAGTTTTTAGGCAGAACCCGATTAAGATTCCCCTGCAATCCTCCTCCGGTAATATGCGCCATCCCTTTGATTTCAAATTTTTTCATCAGCTTAAATACAATCGAGGCGTAACAGCGGTGTACCTGCATCAGGGAGTCATCGATAGTTGTCCCCAATTCTGCAACGTAATCACCAGGCTTTAATCCGGCAATCTCAAATGCAACTTTGCGCGCCATGGTATAGCCGTTGGTATGGAGGCCATTCGATGGCAGCCCTAAGCAGATCTGGTCCGGTTTTATTTTTTTACCATCAACGATATTTTCCTGATCAACCATCCCGACGATAAATCCGGCAATATCATATTCCCCCGGCTGGTAAAAATCGGGCAGTTCAGCTGTTTCACCACCGACTAAAGCTACGCCGTTATTACGGCAGCCTCGGCAGACACCACTGACAAGTTCAGCCATAATCTCAGGTTCAATATGCCCAACCCCGATATAATCGAGAAAGAAAAGGGCTTTGGCCCCCTGAACTAAAATGTCATTGATACAATGGTTTACTAAATCCTCGCCAACCGTATCATGCTTGTTGGTCATAAAGGCGAGTTTTAATTTTGTTCCGACTGAATCTGTTGATGAAACAAAAACCGGCTGTTTTATATTGGATAGATCCGGTTTGAAAAGTCCGCCAAAGGCTCCCAGATCGGATAGGACCTGATCATTAAATGTCGATCTGGCGTATTTTTTTATTCTTTCTACCACCTCGTCCCCAGCGGCGATATTCACCCCGCTATCAGCGTAGGTAAGACCCTGTTTTTTGTCTATATTTTTCATGGATTTAAGAAACAGCGATGGACTCTAAAAGTCAACTATGACATCGAATCAGGATGAAATATTATTAAATTGGCAGATTTGCGGTGATAAACCTGCCTTTGGCACCCTTTCAGGATTGGGTTTTGAACCTGGGTACCACACCTGGGTACCACACAGCTTGGGACATGTTGAAAAACCTTTCGGTTTTGTCATTCCTGCGAAGGCAGGAATTTATCTTTCTCTTATGTTGTGACAGCCTTGCTCAGGTACTATGATATTGCAATCATGTCGAAACCTGGATATCATACAACTGTGTGAACTTGCTGTGTGAACTATGATAATAGGATCGTGTCGAAACCTGCCTTCGGCACCCCTACGGGGTAAGGGCTTCAACCTACCGGGCTCCTTCTTGTAGGGAAGGTTTGTCTTCAAATCGGCCACATGCCTTGCCTGCTATTTATATAAACACACAAGGTGTGTGGCGGATCCGAGGACCGAAGACGGATCCCGCCCGAGGCAAGATCAGTTTCAACCTACGGGGCTGCCAGCCACGGTATATTTATTTTTTAATTACCATCAACACCCCGGATAGGATCATGGCACTTCCCAATATTACTCCGTTTGAAAAAGTCTCGCTAAATCCCACCATGCCGATCAATATGCTGATTATTGGAGCCACAAAAGTAATGAGCGAAACTATTACTGCCTTCGTGCGTGCCAATAGCCAGTAATAGCCAAAAAAGGCAGTAACTGTCCCCAAAACACTGAGGTACAAAATACTTCCGACCGTTTCAGCTACAATATGGAAATCTCGGATGTCCTCAAAAATTAATGCTGAAATAACCAAAATAATGCAGCCAAGCGACATCTGGATTGCCAGCGTTACTATGATATTTTCTCCCTTGATAGTTCGCCTGATTAATACAGTTGCATACGATGATGCCAACGATGCGGCCACAGCCAGGATTGCCCCTATAAACAAAAATTGCGATGTTTGCAGGGAATCATAAGAAATAACAACAATTCCCAAAAAGCCGAAAATCAAGCCAATCCATGCCAGAGGTTTTACTTTTTCATCTTTTAATAATTTCAAAGACAGGATGGCAACAAATAATGGAAACGATGCAAACAATACCGCTGTCATAGCTGAGCTTATGTGTTGCTCGGCGATATATACCAGAGCATAACTTATCCCATAGGCAAAAATTCCGGGATACCCGATACGAAATAATTCTTTTATTTTTTTAGGTAACCGATAACGCTTTATTAAAATAATGCCATAGAGAATAACAATCGCCACGATAAACCGGATACTTGCCCCCCACAATGGGGGTGCGGTGGACAATCCGATTTTGATAGCCATCCAGGTTGATCCCCAGATCAGACACAAAAATATAAATACCAGAATTCTCATGTAGAAAATAACAGAAATGTAAATAATAAATCAACATTAAGTAATTGGATTGTTGAATATCATAAAGCAGCAAATAAAACAAAATAATATGAAATAATAATGTTAAATCTTGACCACTGATTTTAACTTTGTATCATCTTTCATTACTTTATTTTTTGGATTATTTACAATATGAATATTACTTCGAAGGAGACGATAAGTGGATTATCATGAAGGGTTGATAAAAAATACAGAATTTTTTACTACCACGGAATTAGCCAAAAAGCTGAAAATGAATGTTCAGGTCATCACCCGCAAAGTACAGTCGGGAGAAATCAATGCCTACAAAATTGGCAAAGACTGGCGCATCCCGGAGCATTCCGTTTTTGAGTGGTTAGAGAAAAATTCCAATAAAAGCGGGAATGGTAATGGCAACGGTAATGGACACCAAAAACTGGTGCTTGAGTCGGTCAAAGAAAAAAATTCAGTTAATATCACTCCCAAAGCAAACAATCGAAAATATCTTCTGGAATATATCCTGGCTCAGTTTGAACCCGGACGATCTTATTCCAAAGAAGAGACGGAAAGAATTATTAACCGCTACAATGAAGACTATACTTCCGTATTAGAGGAATTTGTCGCTGAAAAAATGCTTCAAAAATCAAGCAAAGGCTATCACCGCTTTAGCGGTTATAAACTCTCCGGGTGAGTGACATAGCCACTTTAAATTTTCGTCAGGAAAGGATTCCTGACGACGCTTAACCTGTGGTTACTTGCCGCAAACATGTGATTACTTGCCGCAAACTAAAGCCTGCCTGCCACTTTTATTTGCAAAAAATATCATCTAAATTTAAAAAGGCGGACAAAGTGTCCGCCTTTTATATGCCTTTTATATTTATCGCAACTATGGCCGGTTGGGTGGCGGGGTAAGGTTTGAGGCGCCTAACCCAAGAAGCTGGCGGAGAGCTGGATCTTCCAAATTCATTTTATAATTAGCATGTAATTGGGCCGCTCTCTGGATATCACTGTATCTTTGCTGATTACCCAATATTGTAATCAATTTTCTAAACGAATAGCCGTTGTTTTGATTAAGGTTGAAACCATCCCAGAGTAATTTAATCCCCTCATCGACTAATTCCTGATTTCTCTGGTTTTGGCCTAATTCAGTTTTAGTCAAACCGAGATCCTGGATATAGAATAAATTTTCCGGGTTAGTCTTAATAAAGGCATTGAGGGTATCCTGCAATTGATACATCAGAGAATCAATCTTTGATGAATCCCCCTGCTGTTCATAAAGGTCGCCTAAAAGGGCATACGACTGCCAGTATTCGGGGTAGACATTTATCATTTTCTCAAGAATTGCCTTGGCTCTGGTAGTATCACCCCTACGAATCAATTCATCATAAATCCTGACCGCATTAACTCCATAACCAAGGAAAACTCCGGTCGCATTTTCATCACGAAAAACAACAGAATTTTCATAGCCGCCATAGCGATAGGTATTCATAAAGAGATCAAAACCTTTATCAACATCGATATACCGTTCCATAGGTTCCTTATCGAGGCGGTAAGCTAACCCGACAGCGGTGCTGTGTTCGCGAAGTTTAAGAGGGGATTCAGCGTATGGCTGAGAACTGAAAAAGACAGGGTCTTTCCAGCCATTTTCTATTACGATCTCATCCACCATCATATCCTGCACTTTGAGGATTCGCCCTTCATAAGGAACAGCGGTCATATAAGTCATCCATTTTCTTGGCTTATCATAAAATGGTTTCGATGGCCGTCCTGTAAAAATTCCAGGTCTAACTTCAATAGGCTGCCAAAGAATTTGTGAATCACTCAAAGAGATGGGGACATCATACCTGTGCTTCATCTGATGGACATACCAGTCGGTATTAAGCAGGGAGAGGTTAACCACTCTGACATCGAGACGGTATTTATAAACCTCCTGAATGCACCATAGAGGGAAGGTATCATTATCCCCCGAAGTGAACAAAATAGAATTCGGTTCGCAGGTATCCAGAAGATTAGCAGCATAGTTGTATGGAATAAAATTCTTGGAGCGATCATTTTCATGGTAATTTTTGCTAAAAGCAACAAGAGGTAAGAGCAAAAGGACTGTACCGGCATAAACGATATTTTTTTGTAACACCGGATTTCCCGTTGCCAATTGGTCCCTCAAAAATTGAATTCTCGCTGCCACCCCCCTACCCATAGCAATGCCAAAAAAGACACAGGCCGGGGTCCAGACATAATCTCGCTGTCGTACTGCACG
>JBDRQG010000176.1:0-34074 GCA_043826475.1 bacterium | reverse complement strand
CCTTAAACTTGAATATGTACTAAGTATGTCCATTGAATATTGTATTTCTTATCGGAGAGTTTTTAGATGTCTGTAATAACCATATCCCGCATGACTTATACCGGCGGTGAAGATTTCGGTGAGAAATTAGCCGATAAGCTGGGTTATACTTACATTGACAGAAAGCATCTGATAGAAAAAGCCGAGAAAATGGGGGTCCCGGTAAAACTTTTAATGGAGTCAATCGGGAAACCACGCGGGGTAGTTGAGCATCTCCGAGGTGAACATGATAAATATATCGCCTGTTTGACAATGCTTCTGTGCGAAGAGGCTATAAAAGGGGATATGGTTTACAGCGGCCATGCCGGTCATATGCTCCTGCTTGGAATTCCGAGTATTTTCAGATTAAGTATTATCTGTGACTATAACTGTCGGATAAAATATCTTAAGAAAGAACATGGTTTTACCAACCCTGAAGCAAAAAAATATATTATTGAAAAAGATGAACTGATTGACAAATGGGGGAGGTATTTATATTCGGTTGATTGGCATAATCCACACAATTTTGATATGGTTGTCAGCCTGGATGAATCTAATGGTGATAAAATTCTGGAAACACTGGTGACCCGAGCACGAAAATCTGACAATCAACTGGATGATAATATTAAACAGTCATTGGGAGATCTGTATCTTTCCTCCAAAGCTCATTTTCATCTGCTTAATGATTCCAGAACAAACAGCGGCAAATATATTGTGACCTCCGACTTCGGTTCTGTTCAGGTTACAGCAGAACCACGATTTGCTGAGTATCTGGCATATGCTCCTGATGTTTTAACGGGAATTGAGGGCATAAACGATATTCATATTACAGTCGCTCTTGAAAACATATTATACATCGGTGAAAGATTTGATCCCAATTCCGAAGGGTTTCGCAATACCATTAAAATGGCTCAGAAACGGGGTTGGGCGGTCGAGTTGGTATCTATGCCGGCGGCATTAAATGAAAGAGAATTAGTCGAAGATAATAACCACTCCCTGGAAAATTTTAAAAAACAAGATAAATCGCCTAATCTAAACAGTAGGGAGGTGGGCTTGGCATACTGCCTTGAACATCTGAGAAGGGCCGAATGCTGTGGCGGTTCCAATCATATTTATGCTACACCCTGGACTCTGGTTCGTATTCTGCAACGCCGGCCAGACTACAAATTGGTTGTGATCGGAAGCATGTTTATGGAACGGTCTGAAAATATCAGGAAAAGATTTATAAACGACTTAAAAACACTACTGATCGAGAATGTGAACATCCCGATAATTGAAGCAAGCGAAATCGAAGAAAAATTCAAATTCACAAAAAAATTAATTATTAAAACATTCTCATTATTAGTTATGGCAGTAGTCTTAATTTCACTTGTCATTTTGTTTTATAAAACGACTATTGATGCCCTGCATAAATTTTCACCTATTACATCTAAAGGATTTATTGTTTTAATCGTCATGACAATTACTCCTCTTTTTGCATATATATATGGAACATTTACCGGATATATCCTGAAATGGCTGCATATTGACTGATTACGAAAATTATTTTATGGAAATATAAAATGCCTGTTAGTGAATTATTCATAACTCTTGATATCCAAACCGTCCTTGAAGTAATATTTTTAGGGTTTATTGGTGGGGTGGTCAGCGGTTTTATCGGTACCGGTGGAGCTTTTATTATGACTCCGGGGATGATGAATCTGGGGGTACCGGGTGTAATGGCGGTTGGTACGAATATTGCCCATAAGTTCGGTAAATCTATAATGGGTTCAAAAAAACATGCCGAAATGGGTCATGTTGATAGAAAACTAGGTTTTTTTATGCTTATTACCGCCACTATTGGTATCAGAGCGGCAGTAGAAATAAACCAATGGTTCGCAGTAATGGATCAGCAGGGAGATACAAAATTCAGTGGTGATTTATATATCTCTCTTCTTTATGTAGTTGTTCTTTCCATAATTTCAATTCCGATGTTAATTGATGCCCTTCGCTATAAACAATTAAGAGCTCAAAAATCGATTGGCATAACTGAAAAGATCAGTATGCTGAATATCCCCCCCATGATTTATTTTAAAACCGCCGATGTCACTCTTTCTTTTTGGTTGGTGGCGTTGGTGGGTTTGTTGACCGGATTTTTGGCTGGATCTATTGGGATTGGGGGATTTCTCGGAGTACCGGCTATGATTTATATTTTTGGCATCCCATCTGTAGTGGCAGCCGGGACTGAACTCTTTCTGGCAATGTTCATGGGTGCCTGGGGAGCTCTCAATTATGCCTGGAGCGGACATGTCGATTTAAGACTGGTTTTACTTTTATATTTGGGATCATTGTCAGGCATATATATCGGTGCTTACGGTTCAAAAGTCGTCAAAGAGAAAATCATCCGCTTGATAACAGCTTTGATTATTCTATTATGCGTTTTGAGCAGAGCTGTAATTATCCCAGTCTACCTGAATAAATTGAATTATTTAGTATTAAGTGAAGTTGCTATTTATAATCTGTCTCTGTTAAGTAAAGGGCTGCTATTTGCCAGTGGTACTGTTGGAGTGGGGATTATTTTCGTTTACCTGATCAGAGCCTATAGAAAAAAGCATAATGTGCGCCAGTTAATAAAAAACGGCAGCTAAGCTTGTAAAAACTATTACACCTTTCGAATTATAAAAAACCACCTTTAATAAAAAAAGGCGGCTTTAAAAAAATAAATATTGTATTATCATTATTTCACCAACAACATCTTTTTGGTTTTTATATAAGTACTGGTTTCAATACGATAGATATAAACGCCTGTAGCTACTGTATTGCCGTGTGAATTTGTTCCGTCCCATTGAACCTGATGAAGCCCAGCTGGTCTAATTCCATCAACAAGGGTTGATACTTCCTGACCAAGAATATTGTATACTGTAATCGATATCTGGCACTGTTCGGGGAGACCATACTCTATTGTGGTAGACATATTGAAGGGGTTAGGATAATTTTGTGAAAGGGAGAACTCAGAAGGAATAAGTGGTTCAATAATATTGGTTACTGTTACGGTTACTATTACTGAAGAACCGACTGAGTTTACTTTATTAGACTCAAGTCCAATAAGTTTTTTGGCATTATCTGTCAGAGAGCTAAATTTATCAGATATTTTATTTGATATATCAGAAGAGGATTCGGCCTTGATAGTATCTGTCGAAAATAAGAAAAATCCTGAGAATAATATCAGAATGACTATTATTGCTGAGACAAAGAAATATCGCATCGCAATCTTTCCATCTTTTTTATTTAACTGACACGTATAAGCGTGAATAAACACCGGTGCTGACATTCTCATCTATTGTGTAAGCATGAATAATGAACATATACTTTTTACCTGAGTATTCCTTATTAGGCGGGAACTTCAGGAACATATTAATATCTCTGGTTCCCTGAGCTGGAAGAACAAATTCATTCTCGCTAAATTTCAGGTAAGATGTGTCCGGGGCGTCATAATATCCGCCTGTAAGTGTCGATAACGAATTTTCAACAGTTTGGCTTAGTATTTTAAATTTCTTTTCTCTCATACTTGGATTTGTAATTGTCAAAATCGAGCCTGAATTGTTTTCTAAATCATAGATTTTATCCAGCTCAATATTGTCCAGATATATCTCTTCGGGTTTTAATGTGAAATCCACGCTTGCATCTGATTGATTAAAACTCTCGCTATTGCTTGATTTTACTTTATCAGTCGTAAAAATTATGCGGCTGTTAAGGCCAACGGCCATGTTCATACCGCCCTCACCCAGAGTATGAGACCAGATTATAAACTGGTATTTTTTACCCAGGTATTGATCATCATCAGGTATAGTGATGATAATATCAGTATTAGCCTTTTGGTCAGGATCAACTTTAAAGAGATCCCGGCTTAGTTTTACCCATGATTTATCAGGAAGCGGTTCTGCTTCCTGTCGCAGTTGATTGGGCTCCGGTAATAATACATCCATTTGCAAATCAACTGAATTGTAACTGGTGTTAGTCACAACTAATTTAAGGTTGGCTAATTTTGTCAGGTTGTATGTCTGACCTATTTGCAGATTTTCAATTACAACTTCACCCAACCCAGTCTTTAATCCGCTGGCTTCCATATAACAAGGCCATATCAAAATGACAGCCACGATGAAAGCAGCGGAAAAGCATCCTATTCTTCTCATTTTAAACTCCCTTAATTGAAAAAGGGCACCTCATTTAGAATACCCTTCGCTATTATTTAAATCACTTATCATTATGCTGCAGATGCAGTTATTGTTACTACAATAGTCTGTTCGGTTGTCACTGCTGTGCTGGTTGGTGCTTCAAATTTCAACCAGAGATAACGAGCGGCACTGGCTGCTACCGATAGTCCGGTTTGATCACCAGCAAAAATAGTCGCTGAACAGGTTTGATCGGAAGTTGTTAGATAAGTATCAGCATCAAAACTGACAGCTGTTGGTTTACTTGCGTTAAACTGAGCACCCAGACGATATGTCTCTGACCCGGTGGCAGATGCCGTAGCAGTCCATCCTCCCGGATTTGTTAACTTAATTGCATAAGTTTCAGCAACGTTTCCGTCGTTTACAACATGTGACGAATCAGTTGAAACGGTTTCACTTGATGCCACTACTGTTCCAAAGGCTAATGGGCCTGTAGCAGAGACACTCAAATTTTGAATGGTTACTGTAACATTAATTGTTGCAGGGTTTGCCGCGTTTACGGCCAAAGGTAATAATACTAATCCGAAAAAGAATAGTACGCCTGCAGTAAAACGGGTAATTGGATTTTTCATTTTACAAACTCCTTCATATCGTGTTTGTTTTTGGAAATTCTCTTTAGATATATATTCCCTCGGTTAATCGGAGTTAATAATAAGGGGGTAAAAGTGGGCTTAAAGGGGTACTATTAGTAACCCATAACGTTCTTTAAATATTTTTCTATATTGAAAATTCTATGAAAGCCGACAGGAATCTCTAACATTATACAGGAAAACAGGTTAGAGTGATTTACTCGGCTGTGACTGTCAGCGTTGATGAATACTGATTATATGATGTTGTAGAAGTGGGTGTTTCAATTCTAAACCAAAAATTTACACTATCATTTACTTCTACAGTGGCAGCAATAGTGAAGTCAGTATTATAAGTAGATATGTCAGACCAGGGTCCTGTATTGCTGGTAGTTGACCATTGAGCACGTACTGTGTCTATACCATTGGTAATGTTGTTTATTTGCCAATTATCTGATCCTGTTGTAAACGGACTAATTTTACCTTTGAAAGCTTCTGTACCAGTACCATCATTGATGATAATACTTGATTCTGGTGACAACCAGGAGTTGAGAGGGTTTGCACCAAAAGCAAAAGTTGAATTAGAGACTAATACACTGATAATTACGGTCCAATATACATTTATTTGAACATGATCAATTCGCAGAGTATCAGTAGTAGTTGATTGCTTATTAATTATTACTCCAAATGTTGATGCATTGATTTCAGCTGGGGTCCATGACGTATTCCATAAGGCATTTGTTGTGCCTGTTCCGGTTATATCACCATCTGTCCCTGGATTAAGGACCCCTTGAATAATTTCTCCGACTGTACCGGAACCATTTTTTGTCAGAGAAATATCAACCGTTCGCTTACTTTCAGTGTCTCCATCAGCCTGACCGTTAATTCGTACATATATGGAATCAATAACTGCATTAGTAGGAACACCGACAGAGAAATTTGTTATATACAGATTATCTTTGTCAGCGCTACTATATTTTGCACTGTTTGCATCGTCAAGATACACATTGGTTGGATTGATCCAGTTTGTTCCGGAGGAAGAAGCAGGGTCATAATAATCACCGGAAGCTGCAAACAGGGTGTGAGGAAGTATTATCAATAATAACAGGAACTTTTTCATTTAAAATCCCATTTTAACCTATTTTCAGATTAAATGCTAATATTTCGACAAATAGTCTCAAATTGTTAGCCACATCATTATCCATCGGAATAAACTTTAACTAATTAACTTATGTAGATGAAGATTCAAATAGAGTTACTTAATTGTAATTGATGATTTCATCTTTTTTTTCTAAACAAAATTGTTTGCACATCAGTCGTTAATTTGACGTACCAAATAGGAATAATTGGATCAGGTACATTTAGAAAATATATTTATTTATATCTGTATTTGGGTATTTGCATATTGACATTTAATTCTAATCTTGTTCTATTTAGATACTATGAAAGGCGTTAAAATATGACATTTGATAAATTAAAGATTCTCATCTTAAGTTTTTTCATTCTATTGGGTTTAATAGTACTTTTAGGCGGATGTAGTAAAGAAACCGGATCAACCGTAACACTTACTTTGGATGTTGAACCTACATCTATGCAAAGGGAAACTGTTATAAATGTTAATCCCGAACCACAGAAAGTGGTCGTGACCAACCCTGCTTATCAATCAATTACATTTTCAGCTATTGCTCAGGAATCCTGGGTAAGGGTAAGCATTTTTGGCGGCGGACAAGTAGTTGATCGTATGGCTCCTGATTCTTTTGTTATAAGTATATCATCCAGGACATTGCCAGCCGGATATTATGTTGACACTGTTTGGGTTACCTCAAATGAAGTGGTTAATTCTCCTGTCGGAATTGAAGTTACCCTGCTTGTTGGAGACTATTTAGAGGTTACTCCTGATTCATTAGTTTTTAATGCTATCACTTTTAGAGAAAGTCCACCGTCACAGTCATTTAATATTAGCTCAGTCGGTGGAGTTGAATTTGATTATTCACTGACCCAAAAAAGCTCCTGGCTTAATCTCCCCAGTACTACTGGAACGGCACCTGAGGATTTAGATATCAGCACCAACTCGACCGGATTGATACCTGGATATTATTATGATACGATTACAATTGATGCCCCCCTGGCTGTAAATTCTCCTTTTTACGTTCCGACTACGCTAAGTGTTTTAAGTTGGGAAGCGGTAGATCATCCTTTTGTTGATCAAACCACACTGAACGAGGCCTTTTTTATAGATGATATGCACGGATGGGTTGTTGGTTATGTGAATACGATACCCAGAACCGGATATATAATTGCAACTGATGATGGTGGAGAAAACTGGGTTGTACAGGAACTTGACGCGTTAGGAATTCTTGGGGATGTTATATTCAATGATCTTAATACAGGCTTTGTTTGTGGTGAGGGGGGGGTGATAAGGAAAACAACCAATGGAGGAGACTACTGGTTGACAAAGAGAACGCCAGATTCAACCGATCATGACCTGCTGAGTATTTCTTTTGCAGACAACAATAATGGATGGATTTGTGGTGATAGTGGAAAGATTTATTATACATCAGACGCCGGTGAGACTTGGGTTAACCAGACAAGCAATGTTGATTTCGATTTAAGCGCGATTGATTTTGTAAGCTCTGACAGCGGCTGGGTTGTAGGTAATGCCGGAACAATTCTTTTTACTGATGATGGAGGGGATAGTTGGGTTATCCAAACTTCTCCAGGTTCATATGACCTCAGGGATGTTTATTTCAAGAATAATACTGAAGGTTGGGCGGTAGGCTTGTATGGTACAATTCTCCATACTACAAACAGCGGTGGCACATGGGATCGATTGATTACAGGATTGGATTTGGATACGGAATATCGAAGTATATCTTTCTGCAGTTGCGGTCAGGGATGGATTGTCGGAAATAATGGTACAATTTTATATTCAACCAATGGTATTTCATGGGTTGAACAGCTAAGCGGAACCGGTAGTATTCTGCAGGGAATATATATGATATCCAATACCACAGGATGGGCTGTTGGTCATGAGGGTACAATTCTTTATACTGAAGTAGGCGGGCATTAAAGCTTAATAAAAAATATTTTTATAAATATTTTTAGAAGCCTCAGATTATTCTGAGGCTTTTCTTTTTATCAAATAAATTGCCAAACCGGTTAAAAAAAGTATAGCTGAAATAAGCTGATTGTATGTAGGTTCAAAGCCGCCAAGGCTGAAATGCATGGCTTCTTCATAGTATCTTACATATTCAATCGCAAATCTAAAAACAGCTTCAATCATAAAAAGGAGTGCAACCGCCTGGCCTACGAATTTTCTGTTTACTACTATTAAATGCAGAAAGATAAATAACCCCAGACCATAAAGAGATGAATACAATTGCGAAGGATGGAGGTGGGCATCATGAAAAACAGAATAGGGGATACTTCCCGGAGGGAATGAAATGCCCCAGGGAAGATCGGTCGGGGTACCAAAACAGCAGCCATTGAGAAAGCATCCGATTCTGGTGAAAGCTAACCCCAATCCCAGGGTTGGAGAAAAATAATCGAAAACATCCAGAATGGATAATTTCTTTAGATAGCAGTACAGCACGGTTCCGGCAATGGCAACAATGACGCCGCCGTAAAGATTTAACCCGGCAATGCCAAACTGCTCTGATTGGAACGGATTAAAAGCAGCTCCCCAGTTTCCGCTGAATTCACTCAAATGAAAGAGTATATAGAATAATCGCGCTCCAATTACTCCGCCAAAAATCATGATATAAGCAATTGTTAAATACTGTTCGAAGGGCTTGTTCATTCTGGTTGAAAGGTGTTTTATATAAAGAACTCCTAACAGAAACGAAAGCGCCAGCATCAATCCGTAGCTGCGAATGGGAATAGAACCGATATGAAATACTTCAGGATACATTATTTTTTATTATCTCCGGTTATGTGTTTTGAAAAGGAATATCTGTTTATTGAATTACCCGACCTCCAAATTACTAAAGTAACCACCAGACCGATCAATCCCCCGACTATTACATCGGAAACATAGTGAAATCGTCCCCATACTGTTCCTATAGCAACCCCGGTTGTAAGAAGGCCGATAAGCCAGGCTTTGCTGCGATAGTATTTAAAACAATACAGAGTAATCACCAGCGCAACTCCAAAATGTGAAGAGGGCATGCACCCTCCGCGAACAGCTCCGTTGTTTATAACCACCTCCACGAGTCTTCTGAAAAGCGGTCCCTCTATGGCATTAACATATTGTCCCGCAAAAAACCAGCGCGGACCTTCGACAGGGTATAAAAAAAACAACAGGTACGAAAGAAAAAAAGTTAGACACACCGCACTCATAGCATTTTTTATAATTTCATAATCTTTTTTAATATATAGTACGACAAAAAAGACAGGGACCATAAAATAATAGCCTAAATAGCAGAGTGATATAGGTTCGGTCAACCAGGGGGTCAACAGATTCTGATCAATAAAAAGGGTTGGGTTTACTCCAAATATTGAATATTCGAATGATGTTATATGGACATCAAGGAAACTATCAAATAATATGAACATGAGTCCGCCGGTAGCTCTGTAAAAAAAGGTAAAGAGTAAAACAGGGTAGAGGAGTCTCAGGATACGATGCAGGCTGTTTTCTTTTTCGTAGAAGATTTGTGTAATAACATAACTTAAAAGGGCCATCCCTGAATAAAATAATAATTCATCCCAGTACCGGCTCCATGGCCTTCCGAAAACTGAAACAACAAAAACCATAAGAAGGGAGTAACCGATTACAAGACGGTCAAACAGGTAAATCGGTTTTTTTGAATTTTCAGAAACTAAAGTAATCATTATTTCTTTTTCTTGGGTGAGCCCTCAACCACTATCACAATCTCACCTTTGGCAGTTTTACCAAGAATATTTAATATCTCGGAAATAGTTCCACGAATAAACTGTTCGTGGAGTTTTGTGATCTCTCTTGCCACACAGGCCCGACGGTCTCCAAATACTTCAAGAATATCATTGAGAGATTTTACAATACGGTGAGGCGATTCAAAAAATATAAGGGTATGGGGGAAATCAATCAATTTGCCTAATCTCGTTTTACGGGCACCGGATTTATTGGGAAGAAAACCTTCAAAGAAAAAACGATCAGTTGGCAATCCTGATGCCGTCAGGGCTGGGATAATCGAATTTGCTCCGGGAAGAGGAATAACCGTGATATTGTTATCAATGGCAGCTCTTACAACCCGGTATGCCGGATCAGAAATGCCCGGTGAGCCGGCATCACTGATAACCCCAACCGATGATCCCTGTTTTAAAATATCGATTAATTGTTCGGCTCGGGAGGCTTCATTGAATTCATGATAGCTTATTAGTTTTTTTTTGATACCAAGCTTGTTAAGGAGTCCGCCGCTATGGCGGGTATCCTCACAGGCAATTAATTCTACTTCTTTGAGAATTTCCAAAGATCGCTCTGTCATATCCCCCATATTTCCAATTGGAGTTGGAATAAGGTATAATTTCCCCGAATCCATAATATATATTGTCCTTAATCCTTTAAGGTAATTGAAGGAGGAATGATATTCCGGCCCAAATCAGCAATTTCAGGAAGAGAGCGCTTAAAAGCATTTTTATTTAAAAGTTTTACTACCTGTTTTATATCATTTTCACTGTAACAAAGATCTTTAAGTTCTTTTCTCGAAGTAATTCCATCATCAATAATACTTCCCAAAATAAGATCTATCATTTCGTATAGAACTCCAATTTCCCCTTCATCTGTTTGTCCTGCCCAGAGATCTGCTGATGGGGCTTTGATGATGATTTGATCCGGCACTCCCAGTATTCGTGCTATCTGTCTTACTTCGGTTTTGTATAGTTCCCCGATAGGATTGATTGAACAGGCCGAATCGCCGTACCAGGTTGTATAACCCAGGCAAATCTCAGTTCGATTTCCAGTCCCAAGAACCATAAGGTTCTTCTCATGAGCGACATCAAACAAAACAGACATCCGTTCCCGAGCCATTTTGTTACCGGCCCGAAGGCGATTATGTTCATCTATTCTATTATAATAGGCGTCAATCATGGGGCTTATTTCGATCTTCTGATATTCGATCCCGGTTTTTTCAATAAGCGCCATTGCATCTTTTTCAGAATTATCTGAAGATGTTCGGTAGGGCATAATTAACCCGAATACTTTATCTTTCCCAACTGCTTCGATGGCGAGAGAAGCGGATAAGGCGGAATCTATTCCTCCTGAAAGTCCAATTACATAACCATTCAAGCCGGATTTTTTCAAACTTAAACTTATGAAATCTTTGATTTTGGCAATTGTGTTGTTTAAATCAATATTTTTTGACATTTTTACTCTCCATTAATTATGAACATACAATATGTGATTGTGATTCAGCATTCAAGGAAAATATTATGTAGCTTGACATATATACCGGGTAAAGTATATTTTAGGTTATTAATTCCCGTATTTGTAAAATATGCAAATATATAATTCTGGATACGGGTTTATAAGTTAGCAAATACTTTGAAGGGAGATATAAATGAGCGTAAACAAAGTGATTTTAATCGGGCATTTGGGCAAAGACCCGGAACTTAAATATACCCCCAATGGCCGGGCGGTTGCTACATTTTCATTAGCTACAAACAAAGTTTGGAATGACCAGAGTGGTCAAAAACAGGAAAAAACTACCTGGCACAATATTGTTGCCTGGGGTAAACAAGCTGAAGTAATTAACGAATATTGTCGCAAAGGGAAACAGCTTTATATCGAAGGCCGAATTGAGAACCGCAGCTGGGATAAAGATGATGGCACCAAAGGTTATATCTCCGAAGTTGTTGTGGAAAATTTTCAATTCTTAGGCGGTCGTAATGATGCCCAGGTTTCAGGAGGATCAACTGGCCAGCCTCAACCATCAGCGGGCAATCCCCCTGGTCCGAGTGATGCCGGTGATGATGACGACCTTCCCTTCTGATTATTGAAATTCTATAATATCTCAAGCCCCATTTTAATGAAATGGGGTTTTTTTATGTTCTAAAATGAAACAGTAAAGCTCAATTTATGGACTAAGCATATGCTATAGCTACACCCGATATAACATATAAGGCATATAATAATAATAAGTTAAAGTGCTGACTTTATAAAAAACTTTAACTAAATTCATGGAGATTTATAAATGCAAATCGGATATATTGATGAGAGATCTCAGGTCTTTGCCAGAGTGGGGTATGTTTCAATTGCAACAATCATTTTAACGGCCATAATTATAAGCTATTTTAATTCCATAACAGAAAGTCAAATTGAGCAGGCATATAATAAAACAGAATTAGCTGCTATAACTTTAATACCCTATATGATATCAGCCGTGATAGCAGCCATTACAGCCATTTGTATTACAAATCTACTGCCCTGGTTAAAAGTAGGTAATTCTCTCGGTCAGATTGAGATGAGGCTTCGTGAGATGGCTGCTGGAGACCTGTCTACCATGCTAAAAACAAAAAGCAGTATACCCCGAATTCAGCCCCTAATGATTGAGATGAATAATACTATAACAGTTTTAGGCAATCAGTTGGCCCAATGGAAAGTGATCAATCGCCATCAGTGGGAATTACTTCAGTCAATCAGGAAGGCTGCTTCAGCTAATAAAAGTAGTGATGTTCTTGATCTTGTTAATGAAATGGAAATAAAATGGGAAAGGATCGCCGAATTCGAAAGCAACATAATTACATAATTACAATTACTCTTCAAATCTTTTTTTAAGTTTATTGAATTCTCTCAGAAGTTCCGGTAAACGAGTTAGAGCTGCTTCAATTCTCATGGCTGCAATTTTATCTCTGGCCGGGGAGCCAAAAATCTGTTTTCCTGCTGGAAATGTATTTTTAACCCCAGACTGTGCTCCAACCATGACACCATCACCCAGTTCAATATGACCAACAACTCCAACCTGCCCGGCAAGAATAACGCCATTCCCGATTTTTGTGGATCCGGATATGCCCACCTGAGCTACAATAATCGAATGTTGGCCGATTTCGACATTATGAGCAATTTGAACCAGATTATCAATCTTGGTTCCTTTACCTATTCTCGTAGGTCCCAGAGCTCCTCTATCTACAGAGACATTGGAGCCTATCTCGACATCATCATCAATCTCAACCCAACCTACTTGTTTAATCTTTTTGAGTCCGGTTTCGGATTCAGCATAACCAAATCCATCAGAGCCGATAACCGTTGAGGCATGGATAATGACATTATTACCGATTTTCGTCCCATCAAGGATTTTGACTCCGGGATAAAATTTGCAATTGCTGCCAATTACTGTATCACGACCAATAAAAACTGATGATATCAGTTGTGTTTCTTTACCTATCTGAGCCCCTTTGGAGACATGGCAGAAAGGGCCAATTCCGGCCAAGGGATCAATCTGTACTGACTTATGAATAACTGATGAAGCATCAATTCCTACATCAACAATTCTTTCATCAGGATAGAAGAAGTCAATCACTTTGGCAAAAGCGAGATAGGGATTTTTGATTCTGATACAGGGTATCCCTTTAGAGTCTGTTTGGGGGTCTAATATCAGAGCGGAGGCTTTGGTAGCTTCGATAAATTTTTTATAGCGGTCATTGGCTATAAAACTGATCTGCCCGGAGACAGCTTTTTCGATGGGAGCGATACCATTTATGATAACGCTCCCGTCACCATTAACTATGCCGCCGACATTATTTGCCAGTTCGGCTAAAGAAATTTTATTGTTCAAGCTCATCTAACAGTTCGAGTACCTTATCAGTGACATCATAGATATCTTTAATATATCCGATTCCCTGCAATGTAAAAATGACATCATAGTTATTCTCGACCGCAAGAGTTTCGATCGCCTTATGGATGTTGGACAGTAATGGCTGTATCAGCTGTTCCTGTTTTTTCTCAGCCGTACCACCCGGGCCATATATCCGACGAGTGAATTCATCAAGTTCCTGTTCCTTAAGCGAGATTTGCATTTCCCTTTCCTTTTTCTTTTCATCAGAAAGGATCAGTTTCTGCTTCTCATATTCCATAGTTAATTCCTGAAGGGCATTCTGTTTTTCAGCCGCTTCATCATCCCATACTTTGCGTTCAAGTTCCCAGTCCTCCTGAGCTTTGGTCCATGCCGGGTATTCTGAATAAATCCGCTCGTCCTGAATATAGCCGATTTTCAATCCCTGGGCACAGAGGCTTCCAGCCATCCAAAAAACCAGAAACATTCCTACAAAGAGTCCGATTGTAATTTTTTTTGGTTTCATAATTATCTACCTCTATTGAATTATATTAATTACCTGAATGTTGTTCCCACCTGGAAGTGGGCTTTCCAACCTTTATCCTGGTCATAAGCCTTATCTAAAGCATATCCAAAATCAAATCCAATTGTACCGATGGCAGGAACAACGATTCTAAATCCTATTCCTACACTTTTATAAAGACTGTTAAACGGCTTAATATCTCTGGAGTGAAGCCACGAATTCCCGGCATCAAAGAAAAGTAATCCATAGAGCTGCCCCTGAGATATGGGAAACTGAAGCTCAATATTTGAAACCAGCATGTATTTTCCGCGAACACGTGTACGGTAGCTTTCAAAGGTAGTATCTTCGGGAGTATCCACACCTGGAATAGAATGAGAGTCAATATAATAATAACTGGTATCCGATTGATTGACAACTGAGTCAGGTGTCAAGCTGCCATCATCATAACCTCGAACGATGCCGTCATAGGCTGTCCCACCCGGTGTAAAACGATCGGTTAGAAGAATCCTGCTGTCGTTTTTAGTTGAAGTAATCATTCCCCACTGAACTTTAGCAGCCAAAGCTATACCCCCGATTACGGGAAAGAACTTTGCGGCAGTAAGATCATGTTTGATTGATTTCCAATAACCGCCAAGTATGCCGCCTGTATTTTCAATGGTGTAGGATACTCTCGAACCCTTGGTAGCAAATTCCGGCAGGTTTCTTGAATCTCTGGTGATTGTCAATGAAATACGGGAAGCGGTGTTTGGTTTTTCATTATATTGAAGTATGGAACCGGGGTAAGGGTCGTAAATATTCTGGTCCAGCAGAACATCGGTGCGGGATGTTGTTGCCGGATTGTCATAATAATGCTGGGATTTGTATGAATTTTGATTTGTGTAACTATCATCAAAATCGTAAAATTTATTTCGTTCCAGAGAGTAGGAGGCATAAACTCGGAAAAAATTGTCCGGCCAGCGAAGTCTTCGTCCTAATCTAATTGATCCTCCGGTACGTCCTTCAGTATAGTCGTCATACCAGCGGCGATTTGTTGTATAGGCATTTAAACCCAATAATGTCGGTCGGCCAAATAACCAGGGTTCTGTAAATGATAAAGAAAAGGAGTTTTTATTGCTCCCAAACTCGACATTAAAAGAAACGTTCTGTCCGTTTCCCCTGAAGTTGGGGATTCCCATCCCGAAATTACCGACCACTTTATCCTGGCTGTTATAACCAGCTCCGGCTGAAATCTGACCAGTCTGTTTTTCTTCGATTTTAAATTCAATGTCAACATCTCCGTTGGGGAGATCCAAAGGAACAGGTTCGGCGTTTGAAAAATAATTCAAAGCCATGATATCCCTGACTGAACGGATGAGAAGGGAGCGGTTGAATTTTTGTCCCGGGAAAAGAGATATTTCCCGCCGAATAACTTTCTCTTTAGTTTTGCGGTTACCAACGATGTTGACCATGTTTACATAAGAGGGGAGGCCTTCGGTAATAGCATAATTTACATCAACCACCGAATCAACCCGTGTGGTCCGTTCATCAGTGATACGGATATGAAGATGTCCGATTTCATAATAAGCCGAAGCTAACTCAAACATCGATTCATCGTATTTTTCCGTATCGAAAATATCCCCGGAATTATACTTAATTACTTTGGACAAATTGTTGTTGCTTAATTCTGAGTTGCCGTTAAATGTAACATCGCCAAAATAATATAGAGGTCCTTCATAAACATTGAGATAAACGGTCATGCGGTTTTTTGTTGTATCTATACTCAGTGAATCGGAAATCAGGTAGGCATCGATAAAGCCCCGCTTATGGTACTCAGCTATAATCTTTTCCAAATCCTCGTCATATTTATCCTGGGCGAAATCGGAGCTTTTCAGGAAACCTCTTTTACGGTTTCGCATTTTTTTTATCAGATTATTGGCTTCAACTCTGTTGTTGCCTGTCAACACGACCTGCTCGACTTTTATTTTGGATTTTTCATCAATTTTAAAAGTCAGAACAGCTTCCGAGGAGTCAGCATTGTAATTTAGGGAAGGAGAAATATCAGCCTGGAAATAACCCTTTTCGGCGTAGACTTTATAAATATCGTTTTTATTTTTCTCAATTAAAAAATATGATATATAACCGCCAACTGCCACACCGAGTTTCTCTTTTAGTTCCTTGGTTTTGATTTTCTTGTTGCCGATGAATTCCAGACCGCTGAGTTTTGGTAATTCAACAACTACGATATAAACAATTACTCCGCTGGAAGTATTCTCAGCTTCAATGCTTATATTAGAAAATATTCCCAAACCATAAAGGCGCCTGATTGTTTCTGAGACAGCAGCAGGACTGAGAGTAGTACCGACATCCAGAGATGATACACCCATAATCAGGGATCTGGTTGCAATCCGGTTACCCTCGACAACAACATCAACTATTTGATGCTGTTGTTGGGCATAGCCAGTTTGAAACCAAGCTGATAATAACAGACAAATTAAAAGAGCAATCCCTGCTCGATGTATTATCATAGAATTCAACTAATTCTAATTACCTGTAGTTGATATCTTGTTGATTTTAATTTCAGTAAATCTCTGACGATGACCCTGGGTGCGGCGATATTTAGTACGTTTTTTATATTTATAAATAAGTACCTTATCATCCTGTCCATCGCCCAATACTTCAGCGTCAATATTAACATCAGCGACAGTAGGAGTGCCTACTAATGTGTTATCCTTATCTTTTACAAGCAGGATTTTTTCTATATCCAGTTTGTTCCCTTTTTCTATTCCGCTCTGAAAAGGTACTTTAAGAACATCACCTTCTTGTGCGGTGAACTGAATTCCGGAAATTTCAAAAACAGCGTACATCAACCATCCTCCAAAAAATAATTAGAAGTTATTATCCAGTCATAGGTTAAGCCCAACAAGGTAATACTTAAACTTATGAAGTCAAGGCAAAACTTCTTTGATCTTCCGGTTCATTTTCCAAACCGGGAGAAATATATACATCTTTTATTACACCCTCAAGTACTAACTTAGTTCCACATCTATTTACAGCAATAACTTATAGGGAATAGCAATTGTGATTGATCTGAAAATCCATTTGCATATATTAGACTTTAATTCGTCTAATAATTGGAATGAAAATGTCTGAAATTGTTACAAAAAAGATAAATGCAAGTCCTTTTGACCTGCAATCCCCTTATAGCCCCAAAGGGGATCAGCCTCGAGCAATTGAGGAACTGCTTGAGGGACTTGGAAGAAACCGAAAACATCAGACTCTACTTGGTGTGACAGGTTCCGGGAAGACCTTTACGATTGCTAATGTTATAGCACGATATGGTCGACCAACGCTGGTGATGTCACATAATAAGACCCTGGCTGCCCAGCTCTTTGGGGAACTAAAAGCATTCTTCCCGAATAATGCGGTTGAATTTTTTATCAGTTATTATGATTACTATCAGCCGGAAGCCTATTTGCCTACCACTGATACTTATATAGAAAAAGATACCTCAATTAATGAAGACATTGATCGCTTGCGTTTGCGGGCAACAGCATCGCTGCTTGAGAGAGATGATGTAATAATAGTTGCTTCGGTCTCCTGTATCTATGGTCTCGGTTCGCCTACGGAATATAAAAGACAATACATATCACTCGAAATAGGGACTGAGCATGACCGGGATGATCTTATACGGAAGTTGATCGACATTCATTATAATCGCAACGATATAGATTTTTCCAGAGGTAATTTTCGGGTAAGAGGTGACACCATCGAGTTGGTTCCGGCTTATCATGAACATGCTATCAGGATAGAATTCTTCGGCGATGAGATTGAAAAGCTTAAAGTAATTGATCCCTTAACCGGGGAAGTTATCAAAGACCTCGATAGGATTTCTATCTACCCAGCCAAACACTTTGTAACATCACCGGAGCAGCTAAAAGGGGCTATTGTTACTATCCAGGAAGAACTGGATCAGAGATTAGAAGAGTATCGATCTCTTGATATGCTTCTTGAAGCCCAACGGCTTGAAATGAGAACCAAATATGATTTGGAAATGCTTAAGGAAATAGGCTATTGCTCCGGGATTGAGAATTATTCCCGCCATCTCGCCGGTAGAAAACCAGGGGAAAGACCTTTTACGCTTATTGATTTTTTCCCGGAAGATTTCCTGACTATTATTGATGAATCACATCAGTCTATTCCACAAATCAGGGGAATGTTCGCTGGTGATCGAAGCCGAAAAGAAGTTCTAGTTGAACATGGATTCAGGCTGCCGTCAGCTCTTGATAATCGCCCTCTCTATTTTGATGAATTTGATAAGTTGGTAAAAAACAGAATTTACATTTCCGCTACCCCGGCTGATTATGAATTAGAGCAATGTGAAGGGGAAATTGTTGAGCAGGTTATAAGACCAACCGGGCTTGTCGATCCTCAGATCGAAGTAAGACCCCTTGGCAATCAGGTTGATGATCTCCTCGAACAGGTAAAACTGCGAGCTTCTAAGGGAGAGAGAGTATTAGTCACAACCCTGACCAAGAGGATGTCTGAAGATTTGACCGACTATTTAAGTCGAATGGGAGTAAAAGTTCGCTATCTTCATAGTGAAATCGCTTCAATCGACAGAACAGCTATAATCAGGGATCTTCGTCTGGCAGAATTTGATGTGCTGGTTGGAGTTAACCTTTTAAGAGAAGGACTGGATCTGCCGGAGGTTTCCCTGGTAGCTATTTTGGATGCCGATAAAGAGGGTTTTTTAAGATCGGAAAGATCGTTGATTCAGACTGTAGGACGAGCAGCAAGAAATAAAAATGGATCGGTTATTTTATATGCTGATAAAATTACAAATTCAATGAACAAAGCGATTACTGAAACGAACCGAAGGCGGGAAAAACAGTTACAATATAATAAAGAACATAATATCGATCCTGAGACTATATTTAAAACCCGCGAAGAAATTATGAGGATTACTCTCTTTGCCGACGCCAAAACCGAAGAAGAGAAAACGTTTGACAAACCGAGTCATTTTTTGAATATGAGCAATGAGGATCAACTAGCTTTTATGCTTATAGCGATGAAAAAAGCGGCTGATAATCTTGATTTTGAAACAGCCATGATGATTCGAGATGAAATAAATCAACTGAAAGCCGAGATGAAGAAAAAGAGAGGGAAAGGAAGATAAATGAAAAGCTTTATGATAAGAAATATTTTTACTGCTGTGGTCATCTCCTATATTATTTTCCTGGTAAATTCATGCGAAGAACATGATGTTCCGTTTGTGTCAGACGAAGAAGAAATCGGCCGTATCATTAATGAGACCGAAGAAGGACAGGAGCTTTTCAGAACACATGATATCTTTCTTGAGGAGCCATATACAATTCCATTTGATAACTCAATTTATAAAATGATTGTCGATTCCATGACAAGGGATATTGATTATACAATTAATATGTGCTCCTGGGATACCTTTAACGTTAAAATTTGCCAGGAATTTCCTAGTCCAATAGGCATGAGAAGAAGCGCCGAAGTTATCGTTGATGATTTCTTCTATCTGACTTATTTAAAAATAAATGGAGCTGATACGGTCAGATTCAATCGTGTTCGCCTTTTTACCCGAATTGGTTTTTTCCTGAAGCTTGGCTCTGACAGGGAGGCATATTTAGGTTGGAGGTTATGGGGGTTTAACGGGGGAGTCCCTACAAGTGGCCAGTTTAATATTCTGGCAGAAAATGGAGCATTCTTCCATAGTGATTACCGAGACCTTGATAATTTCAGGTTTATAGAATATAGATCAAGTATCAGATATGACAACAATGGAGCGTCGTATATCGCCGAAGATACTACCAACAGGGAAACAAAATATAGATATCAGCGTCTTGATGCTATGGGGATTCCGGATATTGGTGATAAACTTTATATGACAAATAATCATGTAGATAATTCATCGTATTATCAAATAATTACTGCCCAGACCAATAACGGATACGAGATGAGTCTGCCAACTCGATTGGATAGCTCGACTTATGTCGATACCGTTCAGATTCCAACCAGTAATCCCAGAATCTGGAATGTTATATTTATTCAGGATATTGATCGTTTTTATATTCAGGGTGGGCAACCCCCCGATACAATGGGTACTAATTGGTTTGGTTGGTGTGTGCCATACCGAATAGACCTATAAGTCACCGCTAAACTATTTTTTCTTTTTAATTGAATAAATGACGATTTGCATGATATATTCAGGTAGATCGTTAATTAATATTACAAGGAGGTAAGAATGAAAAAAAGTCATTATCCCGGATTGTTATTGGTATTGATACTGGCTATTACAACCATCGGTTGTGGAACTCAGGTGTCGTCTGGTCAAAGAGCAGTATTTTTCAGTAAATTTGGCAGTGGCACAGAGATGGGTAAGATTTATACTGAAGGTTTCAACTGGCATCTTCCCTGGAACAGCATGTTTGTCTACAAAATACAGACCCAGGAACGCAAAGAGAATCTGCAGGTACTGTCTTCAGATGGAGCTACAATAAGAATGGAAGTTTCAATCCTATTCCGCCCCGTAATGGACAAAATTGATTCATTGCAGATAACAATTGGGCCAGCATACTATGATGTTAAGGTTGCACCTACTGTTAGAGGAATTGCGAGAACTGTTGCCGGCCGTTACAAACCGGAAGAGATTTATTCGACAAAAAGAGACGAATTGAAAAAGGCAATAACAGATGCATTGACTGATGGGATGGCAGCCCATTTCATTGAAATTCAGGATGTTTTGGTACGTGACGTTGAGATCCCGGCAAAAATAAGCGAGGCGATTAACTTCAAATTGACAGCTGATCAGGAAGCTCAGAAGATGGAGTTTACTATCCAAAAAGAGAGGCTTGAGGCCGAGAGAAAAAAAATAGAAGCTCAGGGGATATCTGATTTCCAGAAAATAGTATCGGCAGGGATAACGCCTTCATTATTGAAATGGAAGGGTATTGAAGCTACTCTCAAAATCGCAGAATCTCCGAATACAAAAGTTGTTATTGTGGGTAATGATGCTGGAAGTCTACCCGTTATTTTGGGGTCTGACAAGTAGTAAATTTCTAAAAATAATTCATTTAATAGTGCTGTCGGAGTGACTCTGACAGCACTTTTTTATTCCTATATATTTAATAAATTTACGCTAATTGTCTGAATAAGTACTTCAGTATTTCTCATATTTTTAGTACATTTTTACCACGGTAGGCATCTTTAAGTACATTTAACTGACAATGGTTTCATATTATCGACAAGAAATTGCAGATATCTGCAAAATTGTTGTGCAAGTTATGGGTTTACAAAGACTTAAAAAATTGGAACAGAAGTTGCATATGTAGCTGGGAAGGCCAATAGGTCTTGACAATTTAGCTGAGGAATATATATTTAGATGAATGAATTAAAGTACATATTATTTACTGCTAAAGAGTTTAGTATCCAGATTCAAAAAAGGAATATGGTAGAGAAAACGCCAAATTTTGCGGTAGAGGGGGTTGTATACCCTTTTTTAGATATTAATAGTCCTAATAATAAAGGACTAGGTTCTGTTATGTATATAGAGCTCCAGGGAGCTAAATAAAATATTACTGGAGGAAAGATGAGACGTTTAGGGATGTTCAATACTTTTATAGTATTATGTGTAATAATCTGTTTTAAATCGGTTGCTTCATCAGCTTCAAGTGGAGAACCGGTGGTACAACCATCCGGGGATTATACTGTTATCCCGACAGATACGTTCAATATCTGTCTTGGTGAAGCCTTTTATGATACTCTCATTTTTAATTTCGATGAACTGATTGATAGTAATGTCAGTATTACTCTTCTTTACGGTTCGGGAGAACTGACTTATGATGTATCAGATGCACTTTACGGGTATTATACTTATACCCCGGCCAATGATGGTAATCTTCTGATTGAATATCTTGTTGTTGGTCCGGGAGCGGATTCTTCATACTATCAGAAAAAATATATCTATAATGTTAATGAGCCACCTGATTTCGGTGACATCTATATGAGCGCCAGACTCTGTAATCAAGATGAACTCAGATATGCAAAAATGCATGCCTACGATAATGATGGTGATGAACTAAGGTTTGAATTGATTTCTGAATTTGGAACCCTTGATACTACTACTGGTCTTATTACATACTATCCCGATACATCCGGTACCTATACTTTCCTGATTGCTGTTTATGATGCATGTCATGCCGATACCGCCACGCTTTATGATAGTATTATTATGAATTCTTTACCAACACCTGGTTTTGGTGATACAACAATATACATTTGTAATCCGAGTGAAATATGTTTTGAAATTCCTTTCATTGATGAACAGGGGGATGCAGTCATAGTAAACCAGGTAGGTGGTCCAGGTTATTTCACACTTCTAAATGACTCAACCGGTGAACAATGTTTTACACCCTCCAATGAAGATTCACTGGCTTATACTTTCTATTACTCTATTTTTGATGATTGCTCATCTTACGGCCTTAATGAAGAACCCCCTGACATCCGATGGCTTCAGGATTCTATAATTGTTACTGTTATTTATATCAAACCACCGGTTATAACTTGTCCCGGTGAATTAACATTTAATACCTGTGTGACGGATACATTTTGTTTTAATATAAGCGCCGAATCATCAACACCTAATTCCTTCACATATAATGTTCTCTCTGGCAATGCTACAATTGATGGCCAGACAGTTTGCTTTATAGCCGATCCTTCATCGCAATTTGATATAATCATCGAAGTTACTGATATCTGTGGGAATACAGACACCTGTTCCGTCCCGGTGACTATTGAAGGAAGCCTGCCTCCATGGGTAAATTTGTCGGATGATTTTAATGTAACTATTTGTACTACAGAGACAATATGCTTTGATGCTTTTGTCGGTGATCCAGATTTTGATCTTCAGGATGTAAATATCAACTTTGGTTATTATGATTCTGGCACTGATCGTATCTGTTTCGAAGCCGATACTGCCGGTGTATATACATTGATATTAACAGCCACCGATTCATGCAGTGTAATCTCTGATACCACTCATGTAACAGTAAGTCGTCCCGTACCTCCGACCATTACTTTGCCTGATGATTATTCTTCTACATTGTGCGGTGAAACAGAAGTCTGTTTTGATTTCACGACAACAGGTGATCCGGTTAATACAATTGTTTACTATCCCGGCTTTATTGATACGTTAACAGGTAATATCTGTTTCTATCCTGATACCGCTGGAAAGTATACTTTGATCGCAGAAGTTCAGGGTGAATGTGAAGGCCACATAGCTCGTGATACGATTGACGTAACTGTTATAATGCCTCCAACGCCTTTTGTAGATTTAGGTAATGATTTCTCGGTTGAAGAAGAATGTGAATTAAGCGAAATTTGCATCAATGTTTCAACAATAGATTTATACGAATCATTGGAATTTAATTTCGGTAATTATAACGAAAATACCGGACAATTATGCTTTACTCCCGATACCTCAGGAAATTATGTGATAATTGGCCAGGTAACAGACTCTTGTGATTTTAGCGCTGTTGATACTGTAAATATTGCAGTAACTGTTAACAACACTCCAACTACGGTTTTTGTACCAGACAGTACGCTCTATATGTGCTACCCGCAAACAATCTGTCTGGATGTGACAGTATTTGATCCTGACAATGATATCGATACGATATTTGTAAACAGGGGAACCTATGTCAATGGTAAGGTTTGTTTTACCCCTTATGACAGTGGTAATTTCAATATTATCGTGACTGCTATTGATTCCTGTGGTAATGTAGCGGTTGATACCGGTGTTGTAAGAATAGAAACCGATCTTGGAATCTCCCTTGAATGTCCCAATGACACTACGGTATTTACCTGTACATTAATCGATACCTTCTGCTTCCCCATGCCCAATGTCCCTGAAGGTGTGGATATATCAGTTACAGGAATTAATACCTGGTATGATTCTGAAAACGAAACAATCTGCTTCTGGTCGGAATGCTCAAATGTAAATCATATTACTGTTACAGCAACTACTCCCTGCAGCCAGTTCCATTGTTCGTTTGATGTAACAATCGAATGTAATACCGGGCCATTGGTACTTCTACCGAGAGACACAACCATAACCGGTTGCGCTCTTGAACAAATTTGCTTGCCGGTTGGAGTTAGTGATCCTGATGGCAATCTGGCCCAGGTAATTGTTACCGGCGGCAGTTATAATCCCTCGACCGGCAGAATCTGCTTTACGCCTGATGAACCGGGTGAATATTATATTTCTGTTGTCGCTTTTGATTCCTGCGGCGACAGTGACTCGGACTATGTTTATGTAACTGTAAATCAGAATAATTATCCCGATATTAACATTACGATTTTAGATACTGTTTACACTCAATGTGAACCGGAAGAAATTTGTATCCCGGTTGAAATAAATGACCCGGATGGAAATCTTGACTCTGTCTTTACTGAACTGGGTTATTACAATTCTTCAACCGGAGAGATTTGCTTTACTCCTGATACTTCCGGACAATATTGTGCTCGTGTCTGGGTATACGATGAGTGCGGATTATCCGATACCGCTTATTTCTGCGTAACTGTTGAAACTGGTGATTTTGTAAATATCGAATGCAGAATTGATCCGGATACGGTCAATCTTTGTACTCCGCAGGAAGTTTGTGTGCCTCTCAATGTTACCGGCTCCAATTATGAAGTAACGACTTCTTTTGGATCATGGGTTGACAATGAATTATGTTTCTTTGCCGATACTGGCGGATTTTATCAATTAAAAGTAATTGGAGCGGCAGAGTGTAATACCGACACTTGTAATGTAATGGTTGAAGTTATCATCGCTGACCAGATTATAATTACCTGCCCTAATGATACTTCAGTAATGCTCTGTGGACCGGATACGCTATGTTTCGATTTCGGAATAGTTGGACCTTATACTCTTATCACTGGCAGCGGATCATCATATATAAATGGTGAAACAGTTTGTGTCCCGATTTTATCTGAGGGGCAGTATACAACGACTCTGATTGGTACTGGTGTTTGTAGTACCGATTCTTGCAGCTTTACCGTGACTGCTTCATTCAACAGTTCACCGGTTATTACTACTGTCGAAGTTGATCCGATTACTACTTGTGAATTTACCGAGATTTGTGTTCCGATCACTATCTTTGATCCGGATGGAAACCTTGCCTCGGTTACCTCTTCGGTTGGTCAAATCGAAGGTGATTCACTTCTCTGTTTTACCGTTGAGTCTGTAGGTACTCATAAAATTGAAGTTATCGCCACCGACTCATGCGGTGCAATGGATATTGATACTGCAGTGGTCGTGGTTCTTATTGGCGGCGATGCAACTATCATTTGCCCTACCAGTATTACTATAGATACAATTTGCGGTCCGGACACTATCTGTGTTTCGGCCCCAATTTCGCCCAGCAGCGCAATAGTTACTGTGACACCTAAAGGATATTATAATCCTGCCACTGGCCAGGTTTGTATCCCGACTGATAAAACTGAGACTGTTAATATTACCATGATCGCTGAAGCCCTTTGTGGTGTCGATACCTGTGAATTTACTATTCAGGTTGTCAAAGCTAATCCAGTTCAGATTACCTGTCCTAACAATATTGATACTCTGCTTTGTCTGGTGGAACCTCAAACGATCTGTTACCCTGTTTCCTTCAGTGGAACCGGTACTGTTGTCTCAGTAGAGCCGATAGGTACTTATTCAAATGGAAAGGTTTGTATTCCGGTTACAGAAGCGGGTACTTACAATATTGATCTGATTGTCGATGGTTATTGTGGTTCAGAAACCTGTCGTACAACTATTGTTGTCGAAGAAGATCAAGAGCCGACTCTAACTTTGCCGAGCTTCCAGACATTTGTCAGATGTATTGATAATACGGATTCGATCTGTCTTGATGGAATCTTTGCTGATGACCTTGAATCCGAAGTAACTCTTACTATGACTTGCGGTGCAGGCAATTATATACCTACTTCAAATAGCAGTGGAGAGGTTTGTTTCCTGCCCGATAGTTTTGGAGTTTACACTTTCTGTTTCGAAGTTACTGATGACTGCCATACCATTCAGAGCAGTTTTAATGTCGAAGTAATCGAAGATGATGATTGCGATGTATGCGTTAAAGTCAGTCTTCAGACCGATAGCTGTACTGTAGTCGGGGTAAATCAGGATGTTAATCTGTATATTGAAACAAATGAACAGATAGCCGGATTTGATCTGCTCTTAAGTTATGACGCATCAGTTCTGTCTTTCAATTGGGCTTCAATTAGTGGAACCGAAATTGATGGATGGGAATATTTCACTTACCGTACGGAGAATGCTGATTGTGAAGGCTGTCCATCAGGACTCTTAAGGCTGATTGGCCTTGCTGATATCAACAATGGCCCTTACCATCCGCCGTATGAAACCCTGTCGCCAAATGGCCTTTTTATTGTGATTGAATTTTATGTAGCCAACGATCAAAATCTTGGTGATCAGTACCTGCCTATAAGATTTGTCTGGTTTGACTGCGGTGATAACAGTTTCTCCGATCCTACCGGATATAATCAACTGGTTGATATTAGAATTTATAATTATGAAGGTGTCCTGTCGTGGGATGAAGAAAATGATATCCTCTATCCTGAAGCTAGTCGTCCATTTACTGTTGGAACGCCGGATGTATGTATACAGTCAATCGAAGGCAAACCAGCTCCGATCCGTTGTGTTGAATTCTACAATGGCGGCATTTGTGTAATCCACCCGGATTCTATCGATGACCGCGGTGATATCAACCTCAACGGTGTTGCTTATGAAATTGCTGATGCTGTAGTTTTAACTAACTACTTTATTTATGGCTTCAGTGCTTTTACCGTGAGCATTGCTGGACAGACAGCCGCTTCGGATGTCAACGCTGATGGGCTTACCCTTAGTGTGGCTGATCTTGTTTATCTGATTAGAGTAATTGTCGGGGATGCTCCTCCGATTCCAAAATTGAGTCCGTATGACGAGCAGTTGATTCTCTCGGCTGAATATAACGAAAACCAAATGATTGTTTCAACCGATGCAATTTCAAATATCGGTGCAGCTCACCTGGTCTATGATCTTCCTGATGAAGTCAGTATTGACAATGTCAAACTGGCCCATGAAGCAGAAGGTATGGATCTTATGTGGGGCGTCTCTGAAAATCAGCTTAAAGTTCTGGTCTTCAGTTTCGGGACATCAAAAATTGATGCTGGAATAAAAAATATTCTTGAAATAGAGGTTGGTGGTTCAGGTGAACCCATATTGAATAAAGTTGAAGTCGTTGATTACTATGGTCGTCCATACACGGTTGCCTCAAAGACGGGCGTCCTGCCGACTGGCTTTGCTTTACATCAGAACTATCCTAATCCGTTCAACCCGACCACAACAATCAGTTTTGATCTCCCGAATCAATGCGAATGGAGCCTGCAGGTTTATAATGTAAACGGCAGCCTTGTTCGTGAAATAAGTGATTTAAGCGAGGCCGGACAGATTTCAATTGAATGGGATGGCACGACAAACTCAGGCGATCAGGTTGCCTCCGGTGTTTATTTCTACCGTCTGACAGCCGGTGATTTTACTGAAACTAAGAAGATGATTATGCTCAAATAGATTTAATCCCTCCCTTGTCTTTCCAGAACGCCTGAAAAATCATTGATTTTTCAGGCGTTTGTTATTTGTGGTAATCAGTATTATGCAGAATGGAAAAGGCCCGGTAAAGCTGTTCAAGCAATACCAAACGAACTAATTGATGAGAAAAAGTAAGTGGTGACAGAGAGAGAACCAGCTCCGCTCTATCCAGAACAGTTTGATCCAGACCATAAGCTCCGCCAATGATCATATTAATAGTCCCTCCGGAAGTAGTATGCAGCTTATCCAGCAAATAAGCAAAACGATGGCTGTCAACCTTCTTTCCTGAATCAGCTAAAGCAATGACGGTACCTTTTGAAATCGTCTGAATAATTAATTCCCCTTCTTTTACTTTTAACTCAGCGGGGGAGAGTGATGATATCTTTTTCGGAGAGACAATAACCGACCAGCTTATGTTGGCAAATCTTGATAATAGTTTCTCATAGTGGGCGCAGCCATCAGTAACCCAGGGATCTTTATTTTTCCCTATAAGAATTATATTAATACTAAGCAATAGGTACTACCCTGACGTAAAACTTTCTCTGACGAGGGCCATCAAAATCACAAAAGAAAACAGCCTGCCATGTTCCCAAAACTAGTCGACTCTCTTCAATTAGAATCTGCTGTGATACACCAAATAAAGATGATTTGATATGGGCATCAGAGTTTCCTTCGGTATGGTGATACCCTTCAGATTGAGGAATCTCTTTTTTTAGCTTATATAAAATATCATGGGTGACATCGGGATCGGCATTTTCATTGATTGTAACAGCAGCGGTAGTATGGGGGACATAACAAAAAGCAAAACCATCTTTGATTTTGCTTTCCGTAACAGCTTTTTGAACCAGTGAAGTCACATCAATCATCTGCTCTCGGGCAGTAGTCTTAATTGTAAACTCAACTTTCACTGCACAAAGCCTCGGCAAATTGTTTGGCGTCAAACCGCTGAAGATCATCTATTCCCTCGCCAATTCCGATAAAATCAACCGGAACCCCCAGTTCTTCAGCAACAGCAATCATCACGCCTCCCTTAGCGGTACCATCAAGCTTGGTAACAATGATACCGTCACATCCAACCGCATCGGTAAAAACCTTTACCTGTGAAATTGCATTCTGTCCGGTGGATCCGTCAATGATTAGCTTACTGTAAATGGCAGCATCAGGGATAGCCTTATTGACAACCCTTTTGATTTTCTTAAGCTCTTCCATCAGGTTGGCTTTAGTATGCAGACGTCCGGCTGTGTCTACCAGAAGGATATCGGCATTTCTGGCTGCTGCAGCTTTAGCGGCATCAAAGGCAACAGCCGCCGGATCAGCCCCTTCCTGTGATTTGATGATTTCAACATTGCTCCGCTCAGCCCAAATGCCAATTTGATCAATTGCAGCGGCTCGGAAAGTATCACAAGCGGCAATTATCACTTTTTGCTTCGCTTTTGAAAAATGAGTAGCCAGTTTTCCTATCGTTGTGGTTTTACCGACCCCATTGACACCTATAATAAGCCAGACTACCGGTTTTTTGTCATCATTATTAAAGAGCGGCTTTTCATCTCGTGAAAGTATCCGGGCAATTTCCTCCCTGAGGAGATTAATAACATCTGACCCTTCGGTGAGCTTTTGTTCTTTAGCTTTCATTTTAATACTCTCGATTAGCCGCATGGTAGCCGCAACGCCCACATCGGCTTCAATGAGAATCTCTTCGATATCATCAAGAAGGTCGTCATCTATTTTCCTCAGACGAACGACTTTTGAAATCTGTCCGATTAATAAATCTTTGGTTTTGCTGAGAGATTTTTTCAGCTTATCGAAAGGCTTGAACATGCTGGCTCCGTAGTATTACTGGTTATCTTCCGATTCCGAAGTTGAAGGTAGAGGCCTTTCAATTCTTTCTCTGATCGCGTCGGGGATCTTTTCATTTATATTGGCTGGTTCATATTCTTTTTCGCTGTCCTTAACGATAGAGACTACTTCTTCGCTCTCTTTATCATCATTAAATCTGACTGCAACCAATTGTGATATTCCCGGCTGCTCCATAGTCACGCCATAAAGGTTGCTGGCAACTTCCATCGTGATTTTGTTATGGGTGATTGTGATAAACTGGGTTTGTTCGGAAAATTTATCAATAATCTTAAGAAAGCGGCGGCAGTTAGCATCATCAAGAGGAGCATCAATTTCATCGAGAATACAGAAGGGTGAAGGCTTAACAAGATATAAGGAAAATAAAAGAGAAATTGCAGTAAGAGCCCTTTCACCACCGGACATCATAGTGATTGATAAAAGCTTTTTCCCGCGAGGGCGGGCAATAATATCAATATCAGATTCCAGCGGATCGTTAGGGTCAACTAATCTTATATCAGCTTCACCACCGGTAAATAATTCCACGAAAAGTTTCTGGAAATTTTGTTGAACTTTTTCAAATGTCTCGTTGAATAATTGCCGGGCGGTTTTATTTATTTTTGTAATGGTCTTTTTGAGGTCATCGCGAGCACTTTCAAGATCATTGATTTGTTCGCCCAGAAAAAGTTCTCGTTCACTTGAAGTCTTATATTCCTCCAGAGCAAGCAGATTGACCACCCCATAATTCTTAAGCTGCTCTTTAAGTTCTCTCAGATGGTTTTGAGCGGCGGAATAATCAAGCGATTGATCAGGGCAATGGATATCAGTAAGAGTATAAATATCAGCTTCAAATTCTTCCCTGGTCCGATCCGAAATAGCTTTTATTTCCGACTCGAATGTAGACTGGCGCATTTCCAGTTGGTGTTTTTCATCAGACGATGTCTCTTTTTCGATTCGAATTTTTTTTAATTCAGCCTCTTTTTCATTTAGTTCGGTCTGGATTTCGGAGCGTACCCCCTGGAGCCTGCTCTGACTTTGATTAATATTAGATCTTTTTTCAAAGATTTGTTTTAATTCCTGTTCCAGGCGGTTTATCGTTTCTGTCGAAGTTTCAATATCAGCCTCGGCATCACTAATCTCGGATTTCTTGATTATTGTCGTATTGGCAATATCATCTCGGAGCTGCCTGATATGAGAAAGTTTGCTCTCGGTTTGTTCAATCCGACTGCGTGCTTCAACAACCCCTACCTGTAATTTTGAAACCTGTTCAAGGGATACCGAAGATGCCCGTTCATACTCAGCCAGACGATCATCCCCTTTAGTTATCGAAAAAAGGAGATTCTCTTTTCGACCGGCTAATTCGGAATAATTCAAATTCAGGGAATATTGGCGATTACGGATAATTTCCAGTTTAGCGGAAGTCGATTTGTATTCATTCTGCAGACGGTTGATTTCTGATTCATTGGTTTTGTTTTGATACTCAAGATCATTCAACTCCTGTTGAATATTTTGAATATCTTCAGTAAGGGTTTCATTTTCTTCCGTCAGGGTGCCCGATTGGGCTCTTATCCCGGCTATTTCAGCAATAACCGAACTGCGTTGTTTCTCAGCCTCCTGAAGCTGAAGTTGAAGTTCATTGAGGAACTTATCCTGCTCGGCTACTTTTTCTTTGCGCCTAAATAGAGGAAATTTATCATCCGAACCACCGGATATTATATTCTTGCTGTAAACCAGTCCATCAAGGGAAACGGCCTGGAAACCATAGGGAAGCCGTTCCAGAATTGCCGATGGATTAGAGCCGGTCTGAAAGATGGCTGTGCGTGATAAGACAGCCTGCATCAATGGGCGAAGATTTTCAGCAGTGGAAATATAGCTGTCCAGCCAGCCAATAAACTCCGGCATATCAAGCTCTGGTCTTTTGACTACCGGATTAAGCATACCGCTGTCAGGTACCAGAATTCCAATTTTACCTTTTTTCTCAGCTTTCAGGTAGGTGATTACATCTTCGGCGGTCTTTCTGTCATTACATACAATAAAGCCAGCCAATTCACCTAAAGCTGCTTCGGCAGCTATTTCCATTCCCTCGGAAGGGACAAATTTATCGGCAACAGTTCCGGTGATCCCCGGCCATTTATCCCGTTCCTCCATCGTTGCCACCACGCCCGACTCATAGCCTTCGTACTGAATAATCATATCTTCCAGTAGACCTTTGCGAGCCTGACAAGCTTCACGGGAGGCAGCCAGATTTGCTAATTCAACCCCTAATTCTTCATTTCTCTCAACGAGAGTTTCCAGATTATTAGTCAGTTCTTCAAGCTTTAATTGGATTGCGGTTTTCTGAGAGTTGAATTCCGAAAGTTGATTGCGGGTAAAATCTAATTTTTCTTCTAGCGGCATAAACTGATTTTGCTTTTCATCGATATTATTTTTTAAATTATCAGTCAATGCGGAGAGTTCATTCTCCTGCTCTTTAAGATTTTCTTCTTCGGTTTTACCTGAGGATAGTTTCCCCTCTAATTCCAATAACTGGCGATTTTCATGCTCTTTTGAAGAGCGGGCTTCCAATAGTCTTTTATCAGCCTCAGCCTGTGCATCCTGAGCTGATTTCAACTGCTCATTAAGAGATGACAGCTCTATTTCCTGTTGTTTTTGAAGTTCCTCGGTTTCAAGGGTCTGTTCGCTTAATATTCGGGCTCTTTCCTCAAGAGCTTTGATGTCATTTTCATTCCGTTCACAAAGAGTTCTCGCATTGGATCGTTTTTCAGTCAGTACGGAAATTTTATTTTCCATCGAGTGGGCTTGTTCGGTAAAATCAAATGCCTGACTATTAACTTTGTTAAGTTCCTGTTCAAGGTCAATCTGTCGTTTGCGTTCTGTTTCCAGTCTGGCAGAAAGAGTGTTAATTGATGTTTCTCTTTCGGTGATTTTATCATTCAGAGCTTCAAGACGGGCTTTAATTTCTCTTTTCTCTTTCTCAATTTCGTTGACCCGTTTTGAACTTAGATACAATTCCCACTGCTTAATTTCATCGGCCACTTCTTTATAACGTTCCGCTTTTTTATACTGCCGTTTTAATGAGCGTACCTGTGTCTGGACTTCGGAGTATATATCCTTAAGGCGTAGGAAATCGCTCTCAGTGGCTTCCAGTTTTCTCAAAGCTGCTTTTTTGCGCTGTTTATATTTGGTTATACCGGCTGCTTCTTCAAACAGAAACCGGCGCTCTTCAGCTTTATCAGAAATGACAGCATCGATCATTTCCTGCTGAATTACCGAATATGACCTGGCTCCGACACCGGTGTCATAAAAGAGTTCAGTGATATCTTTCAGGCGGCAGGGGATTTTATTGAGTAGATATTCCGATTCGCCACTGCGGAACAGACGGCGAGTTATTTGAACTTCGTTATATTCGGTGGGAAGAACGCCGCGGTTATTAACCAGGGTAAGAGTTGCTTCGGCCATTCCCAAAGGTTTGACATCGCTGGTTCCGTTAAAGATAATCTCTTCCATTTTGCTTCCGCGAAGAAGCGATGTGCGCTGTTCTCCCAAAACCCAACGGAGAGCATCAAGGATATTCGTTTTCCCGCAGCCATTGGGACCGACTACTGCTGTTATCCCTTTTGAGAATTTAACTGCGGTTTTATTTGCAAATGATTTGAATCCAATGAGGTCCAGTCGCTTTAGATACACTATGCCTCCAATTTCTTATTTCTGATGACTATCAGCAGACTGTTTGTTGCCTTCTTTGAGTATTTTTAAAGTGTCAATTAAAGAACGATAGATATTTAATTCATCGCGAAGATATCGGGTTTTAATTTCCAGGTTATAAAATGGCTGACCCAGATGGTTCCCCCGGCCAACGCGTATGGCATTGGGAAAGCTCAACAAAATACTCGAAGTAAACATAGAAGAACTGAGGTTCAGGTCGAGCAAAAGATCAAAGCCTTCTTTTTGCAGAAATTCCAGATAGCTTTTTTTGGCCATTCCCGACCAGGTTAACTGATCGACTGTGGGAGCCAATATATTAAAACCCTTGTGTGGAAAAATATCGGTAATTTTTAAACCCGGCATGGTCAGCAGGGTAATAGAAGCCGGCTTGAATAAATCAGTAATCCCTGGAAGAAATTGTTTGACTAAGGTCAACTCTCTCAGTTCGCCCGGAAGGCAGACAAGAATATGTTTGGGAGACCTGATAGCTTTGGGAAATTCAAAAAAAGAGGGTTCCATTTTCCTCTTAAGATTATTCATTTTGAATTGGGCTACAAGATCTCTTACACTCATTGCAATTGCTCGCTATCGGTCGTATTTATTTCTGCAGGCTCAGAATTATTCCCTATGTCAATAATGGCGCTGTTAAATTGTTCAGGGTTAATAAACGAATCAACATTAATCTGGGTTATATTAACTCTTGAAATTCTCCCCGTCTCAGCGGAGACCGGATTTATTCTTATCCCATTTAGGTCGATATCAACAGCACCTGGAACTGCTACAGATAATGTCAGGCGATATTTAGCGGTTATATCATAGGTCCTTCCAG
>JBDRQG010000175.1:0-2439 GCA_043826475.1 bacterium | reverse complement strand
GCAAACGCAGAGAGATTTTCATTTCGCTATTATTGACGAGGTTGATTCTATTTTAATTGACGAGGCAAGAACTCCTTTAATTATTTCCCAGCCCGATTATGAGGCATCGGGATTGTATAAAGAATTTTCCCGCATTATTCCCCGCTTAAAAGCTGATATTGATTATACTGTTGACGAAAAAATGAAAACCGTTATTTTGACTGAACAAGGCATTGAAAAAATCGAAAAAATTTTAGGAATAAAAGATATTTATCAGGAAAAAGGAATTAAATTCTTGCATCATTTAGAGCAATCTTTGCGAGCCCAAGCCATAAATCCCGCAACTGGCCGCGCTTTGTTTGAGCGGGACAGGGACTATATTGTCAAAGCAGGAGAGGTGATTATTGTGGATGAGTTTACTGGTAGATTGATGCCGGGCAGGCGATGGTCAGGCGGATTGCATCAAGCAATTGAGGCAAAAGAAGGCGTGGAAGTGCAGCCAGAATCAAAAACATTAGCCACTATTACTTTTCAAAATTTATTTAGAATGTACGAGAAATTGGCTGGAATGACAGGCACTGCGGTTACTTCCGCGGAAGAATTTGAAAAGGTCTACAATTTTATTCAATGTGTCGGTTTTCTCAGCCTGTCCCGATTTATCGGGAGAACCCGGCATACTTTACTACCAGGATGAGACTGGTGAAGTAAATTCTCCCTCACCCTAACCCTCTCCGCCGCCACAGGCGGGGGAGAGGGAATTATTCCCCTTCTCCCATTCAGTGGGAGAAGGGGTCAGGGGATGAGGGGTAAAAGGACAAAGATGTGTCGGGTTTCTCAGCCTGCCCCGATTTATCGGGAGAACCGGACCTGCTAAACCGCAACGTATCAACAAATAATCCCTCAGAAACAAAGAATTAACTTGACAATTACCATGAGGAAACTATCTTGATAATAGCAATCAATTAATAGGCTGGATATACGCCATGAGAAGTTGTCAATTATATCCCACATCTTTTATATCGGATGGGCTTTCATGTTCCGGATTTTCCAATAGCATATTTTCTATACCGGTAAAGGAGGCAATTAATGGAATTCATTTCATCGTCAGTAGAAAGAACTTTGAAAAATTTTAAAAGGAGTTATCTTATGCGTAGGAATGTATCGTCAATTTATCATTAGCCGATAGAGATGGTCTCGGAACCATGTATAATTCCGGTTATCGCCCTTATCCTCAGTGCGATACCAGTTTCGCAAATATGACAGGTATTTCATCTTTCCGAATTGATCTAAGTTGGGGTAATATGGAGCAAATGCTTACAGATTCCTGCAATAATAATCCGGATTCATTAGCGGAAAGAATTATGGCTTTGTATCCTAATGATGAAGATGTGGTAAAACTATTCATGTTCAAATTTCATAATAAAATGAAAATGGCGGATACAAGCAGTCATGAAGTTTATAAGTATAGCCGATTCTACCAGGATGATTTTCTTGACATGTGTCGATTCATCGGAGAAAAGCTGGGAGATTCAACAAGAGGTATTAACAATATTATCTTACATAATGAACCGAATTGGCATTGGAATCCTTTCTCTCCGCCCGGTGATTATGGCAGTCCAAACTGGCGCAATACTCCTGAAGAGTATGCTACCCAATGCGAGGAATGCATAGACACGATTTTAGCATACAATCCTAACGCTTATATTATCTTCGGATCATTTTCCGGTGTAGATACATCGGGCGTAGTTAAAGCAATGACCGATTCGATGGATCTAAATTTAGTGGACTGTATCGACTTTCATTACTATGGCGATAGTTTGCCGTCTCCCGGCGGTGCCCAGATAGCCGCTAAATTGGATACAATTTGCACCGTAAGTAGAGGAAAGGATTGGTCGATTTTGGAAACTGCGGGACCGTGTTTGGAATTTCCTACGGATGAAGAAGTCGATAGTGCGACGATATATAGCTATCCGTATAACTATGTTGATTTTATCGGAACCGGAAATTGGACTAATTCTAACACAACGGTTTTCATCGATAGCCTTTTTGCACTTACTCGAGAGGTAGATGCCTGCTGTTTGCTTCTACCGGAAAACTGGTTTGAAAATGGGTCCTGCGATAATTTAGAAGATTATAAGATCCTGGAATTTAACCGCCGCGTCAAAAGGTTCCATGAACATGGGGCGAAATTCGCCCATTGGTTTTCGGCTTGGCGATACGATGTAGATAATTACCCTTATCAGCAGTCCGGATGGGGATGCTCAGGTCCCGATTGTTGGCTGCCTACCGAAATGAATACTGAACAACTGACCGAATTGCTAATAAAGCGCGCCGAGTGGTTTCCCAGGAATATTTTATTCCCGGATTATCCCGACTCTCTTACTCCTTTAGCCGAGGAAATGTATAATTACATAAATTATCACGAACATGAAGATCCGCGCATTATGCTTCCCAACCAAC
>JBDRQG010000174.1:0-2492 GCA_043826475.1 bacterium | reverse complement strand
ATTGCTTGAATATTGGTTACTGGGATCATTTCTTAAGGGAACATTAAGCCAGCTGCCAAGCATCTCGGATTTACAATCTACTCCTCCGGTCAGCGAGCCTGTATGGGTATATGCCATCGTTCTGATAACATTATTTATCCCGCCACTCTCAATTATTACTTTTATTCTGGCTGGATTTAAAAATTTCTGGTTCACGCATCGCATGTTAGTCTTCACTACTCTTTCATTTATTTTATTTCATAATGTTCTTTGGAATCGCCAGGAAAGATTTCTCATGCCTATCTTCTCAGCAGTCTTATTGATAATGGTTTTGGTAATATGGCAGCAGTTTTCCGAAAAAGGATTCCTATTCAAATACAGAAAAACTACGATAGGTATGGTTTTGTTCTCCGTTGCGATAAATCTTATTCTTCTGCCTCTTTTTACGATGAACTATGGCCGCAAAGGACTCGTTGAGCCTATGGTTAAAATCGAGCAGATGGGAATAAATCCGACAATTGTATTTTTCTCTCCTGAGAAATATAATGAGTTATATCCTGATGACTATGTCGGATTATCAGGAAGGACTCGATATAATATTACCAGATGGGAAGGTATCAATGAACATATAACAGAATATGGGATAGATACTCTTGAGTGTTATTATATTCTTTACCCTAAAAAGAACGAAAGTCTTCAGGCATATTTAGATTCTCTGGAAATTCATCTGGGAACATTGGAACCGCTATTCCACGTCGGGCCATCAACTATTGACTATGTACTTCATCTTCTTAACCCTCGCCATAACCCCACCCATGAAGCCTGGGTCTTTAAGAATAATGTAAATAATAAATAGCAGGCATAAAAAAAGCCGGATAATATTATCCGGCATTTTTTATTTTTCACATCAGAGATTAATTCTGAACATACTTGCCCAGAATCTTGCTCATTCGAGATGTCATTTGTGAATTGGGCAGCACTTCGGTTGCTCCCGCTGTTTTAGCCGCTTTCATCTGATCCTTGAGAACGTTGGGAGAATAGCAGACAATCGGGATCTCTTTGGTTGCTCCGTAAGAACGCAATTTGTTAATCAACGTCGGGGCTTCAATGCCATTGAGATTGAGATCAATAATAATCAGATCAGGTTTTAATTCCTGAGCTTTGGTAAATATCTCATCCGACCTGATCGCCTTGATCCCTTCTGCATCCCAACCGTCAAGGTACGTCATGATCTTGGATGTGAAGATCATATTGTTCGCAGCTATAATAACCTTTTTACTCATTAACTTAGATCCATTGTTTAAATTATCCCTCTACCTAAAAAACAGGTCTCTTTGATAAACAACTCATCAGTTAATAATATACACATTTTCTTTCCTAAAAGCAAATTTCTATTTGAATTAAGTAAACAGTTCATTAGAGCAGGTAATGCCTTAATTAACAACATGTTACAATACTTCAACAACAATTATTGCTTAGTAAACGAGTTTTATCTGTTTTTTGTTGCTTTCAAAATGACAACTTTATAACAATTAAAAGTGCAATAAAGGCTAAAGAATCAATGGTTTTAGCCTTTAATGGTTATTAAATAAATATAGCAATTTTTTTGTGTTGATTATTTAAGTTGTTATATAAGAATCGTTTAGACAAACAAAGAACGGGCAATCATGAGAGTAAAATCGGGTATTTTGATAAAAAAAAGTGAGAAAATATCAATTTTTTTCACAATTGTTTCAATAATATTAATTTCTACAGCAAATTCTGCGGATGATAAATCAAAAAAAAGTACCCCAAAATCTGATGTAAAAATTTGTGTAACCTTCGATGAACTCCCCGCATCGGAATCATTTGATGCCCGCAATCAGCAAGTGACGATGCAGCTTATTATGGACACTCTAAAAGCCCACAACGTAAAAGCAGCTGGGTTTGTTATTGGAAAAAATATCGAAGGGGATTATGATCTCCTGGGGAAATGGCTTAATGATGGCCATCGCTTGGGGAATATGTCCTACTCCTTTTCTGATCTTCATGAAATCGGTATCGAGCAGTTTTTAATTGATATCCGCAAAGGGAATGAGACTCTTGAAACGATGTTGTCAGGGTTTGGTCAACAATCAAGATATTTCAGGTATCCATATCTTCATTATGGCAAGGACCAGAAAGCACGGGAGTATGTGAGTGCCTTTCTTGAAGATCATGGTATGACTGTTGTTCATACTACAGTTGTAGTTGAAGATTATCTCTATAATCTCTCATTACAAAAGATGGGCGACTATCCCGATTCTTTGGCATTAGTCCAGCTTATGAATGAATATATTAATCATGTCATCGATCAGGTGGAACGTTCCGAAGCACTTTCTATTAAAATCCTCGGGCGAAGCTGCCGCCAGATTTTACAATTAAAAGCCAATCGCCTGAATTCGCTCTTTCTCGGAGACTTGCTCAGTGCTTTTGAAAAAGAAGGCTATGTCTATATCACCATTGACGAAGCCCTCAAAGACAAACTCTATGAT
>JBDRQG010000173.1:0-4829 GCA_043826475.1 bacterium | reverse complement strand
ATTCTGAGATTGTCGTTTCCACTTCATGGACGGGAACTTCTCATAAGTGGCATACTTCAACACATTCAACATCTGGAGGAACACTCAACTTAGGTTGGCAACTTGTGGCTTCTGGAAATTACGGCGCCTGTTCCGTATTTGAGTGGATGAATGACGCTTGGAATGCTGGTGCTAATGCTGGCTATGATGCAGGATCAAGAGTTTTTACTCACTTCCCAAATCATGCCAGTGAAACCTCCTTTTATGCCCGTGGATGGTGGATTTCCAACGTTATCGATATAGCCTATTTGGGTGATATTTTTATTGATGAATCGGATTGGCATGATTGGGATTATGACAATGACATAAGCTATCACGAATTTGGTCACGCTTTTATGGATCGGATGCAAGATTGGTGGTGGCCAGATAATACCGGAGGAAGCCATACATTTACTGATAATTTGCATAAGAATTTCGCCTGGACGGAAGGGTGGGCCACTGCCTACGCCCAATTTGTGGAGACAGATGAATGGTATAATGGGTGGTTTCCAATTTACAACCCGGATGCCTATTATCAGAATATTCCTGAGGGATTTACAAATGAGGCTCGCGTCGCAGCTGCTCTTACGGACTTATTTGATACCTCACAAGATGGGGATGACTTCATTGAATTGCCATTCAGTCTACTGGTGGAAACAATACGAGACCACAATAACGACGATTTGGTTGAATTCTGGGACAATTTAAAACCTACACTCTCTCAATCTGATAAGCATTATGCTTCAAGGGCGTTAATATATAACACGATTGATATTCCTTTAGAGCCTGCACCCCCACCCCTTTCTTTGACTATCACCGGGCCTACTTCCCTGCAGTCCGGTCAAACCGGCACGTTTACGGCAAATCCAAGTAGTGGATCTGGAACTTATGTAAATTATCGCTGGTGGAAAAGAATAGACGGTGGGATTGAACAACTAAGTTCTAAAGACGTCATTATAAATGCGCCCCCACCAGGGTATTGGTTTGAACTGACAGGATTAGAAGGGCAACAAACTATACAAGCTAAAGACTATCAAGATTTTTCCCTGAAATGTGAAGTAACTGATTCTGAAGGAAATACAGCAACCGATATACACTCTGTATATGTTGGTGGTGGATATTTTCTCGCAAAAGAAGCTGCTCCCGATAAACTTATTTTGAATGGTAACTTTCCCAATCCGTTCAATCCAGTGACAAATATCCGTTACGCTCTTCCGGAAGTCAGCGAGGTTGCCATTGTGGTTTATGACCTGTCCGGTAACCAGGTGATGAAATGGGTCATGACTTCCGAACAGCCCGGTTATAAAAGTATCTTTTGGGATGGTAGAAACTCCAATGGACAATTGGTGTCTGCGGGTGTGTATATCTGCCAGCTAACAGCAAGATCTTTTGCAAACGATAAGTATCACAGCGCAAGCCGAAAAATGATACTAATTAAATAGTGGAAAGGAGAAACTAGCAATGCTAAGATATAAACTCACATTTATTGTGGTACTACTGTTATGTTTATTCCTTGGACAGTGTAATACACCTACCACGAATAGCCATCTGGGAGGAGACCCCAAGCCACCGGACTGGTTAGATGTCCAGTTGAGCTTTGAAAAATTGCCAAATGAGAACGAACCAGTAAAGCTAACATTTGATATTACCGTGACCGGAGAGGATTTTGTCCTGTACGTCACCCACACTGGTGATACCCTGGACCTTTTGTATATGAAGTTTGCCACCAGCGATTGGGTGGTGGGTTTGAATGCTGATGCGGATACCCTCTGGCAGGGCAAGGTTAACGTCGGGACAAGGATTGTTCTGGAGTCTATCTTTCAGATTGACAGCGCTTTAATACCGGTCGATACTATGGATATCACTCCCGTTTATTCCCCAGACGGCGATAACACCCGTCATTTCTGGAGTCATATTGATTTCTTGGGGATGTTTTACTCCTCAACTTTCCCACACATTGCCGCAGATTCCGTGTGGAATAGCTACGGGTTTGGGATCAGTTATACCCTTTTCTTTGATTATCGAACTGGCGACTATCATTTTGGGAATTAGCCTACTTTAGGCGAATTCCGTCCTATTGAGTTACTAATTACTCACTTTCATAGTTCTCTGAGCTTGATAAACGTTGCAATGACAGCCAATAAATGATGGTGCTATTGTTAATAGCTGGAAACAAATTTGGACAAATTTAATTGATGTGAGACATTTATTATGAATACCAGCAAATTGAACCTTATTTGTGGTGGAATAACTATTATAAGGCTCTAAACAAATGAAAAAGTTACAAATAACCATAGTTGTCATATTATTTGTGTTTAGTCAAGATGTATTTAGTCAAGAAATTGGAATATTAGGCTCCAAATCTTGGACAAACAATCAAGAACTTGACAATCCCTTCGGATTTGGTCTTTACTTATCCCAACCCTTATTTCAAAAACTAGATGTCAGGGTGGAATTCAGGCGTTGCACAAATCAAAGGAAATATCTGGGGAAAACATACATTGACACTCTAGGATACTCCATTACAGAAATAATTAAAAGTAATTCATACATGAATTCAATCGAATTATCATTCATTTATTCTATTTTGAAATTTTACAGTTTTAATTTGAAGATAGGGCCGGGTATTAGCGCAAACACTTTGGATGCAGATAAAAAAGGCAAAGAAACAGGTAGATCAATTGGGGTTCTAGGGGTTGATAAATTTGGATTAAGTTTATTGATTAACCTTGTAACTGATGAAATAGCATCTGTTCCATTACATATGAATTTTTTATATAAACGTAACTATATAGGATATATAGGGCCAACTCGTGTTGCGACTGACATTGAAAATCCATTTAAAGATTTTATTAATATTTCTGAATTGCAAATCGGATTATCGTATTCATTTTGAAAACTATGATACATAGAACCGGCGATTATACTTTTGGCAATTAATATATTCCGGTTTAATAATACCATATTATGCGGTATGGTCTGGATTCAAATAATCGGCATTTTTTGTCAAGCCTAATCTTAGTGACAATCGTTTGACATGTGCGTCAATAACTATACCAGGTATTTCAAAAGCACCCCAAAGAACGACATTGGCGGTTTTGCGACAGACTCCGTCGAGGGACGTCAAATCATTTAGATTACGGGGCACCTAACCGCCGAATTTCTCAATAATTGTCCTCATTGAATTCCTGATGGATTCGGCCTTATGATTGTAAAATCCGGTTGACCGAATATCCTCTTTCAATTCTTCGATATCCGCATCGGCAAAGGCTTCTACAGTGGTGTATTTCCGGAAAAGAGCAGGCGTAACCCGGTTAACCCGTTTGTCAGTACACTGGGCTGAAAGAATTGTTGAAATCAGTAATTCGTGAGGTTTTTGAAAAACCAGTGAACATTTGGCGTCGGGATAATGGATTTGAAGGCGATGAAATATTTCAGCTGTGCGTTGTTTCAGGTTTTTGTCCACGGAGATAAGATAAGTGATATTAATCGAAAATCCATACGAAAGTATCCCGGCTACTTGTCAACAGCCAGCCGACATCCCTGATGAGTTTGCCGCCGTTCCAGTTCTGTATGAATTTTTTGCAGAATTTGAGTCTTCTTCATTGTCCATTGCGGGGCAATGAGCGTTCCCGGCCTGGCATCGCCGACAAGCCTCTGGATGACGATATTGGGGTTAAGCCGTTCCAGAAAATCGCTTATCAGGATGACCCAGTCTGCTTCATTATAAAGGGGAAAAGGTGTTTTCTGATACAGATCGGCGAGAGCGCTGTTCTTAACAACATGCAGGTGGTGGATTTTCAGCGCGTCCATCTCCATTTCATTTAAAACCGATGCCGAATCAAGAATTTCGTCCCGGGATTCTGTAGGAAAACCAAAAATAATGTGCCCGCCTACATGAATACCCATGTTCTTTGTTTTTCCAATTGTTTGTCTGCTTGTTTCAAAGGAATGCCCGCGCCGCGCCCAGTCCAGGGTTTTATCGTAGACAGATTCAATGCCATATTCGACGGACAGATAGGTTTCCTGTTGAAGTTCATTCAATAACGCCAGTATGTTATCGTCGACACAGTCCGGCCGGGTTCCGATCAGAATTCCGACCACATCGGGAATATCGAGTACCGAGCGATACAGGTTTTCAAGTTCGTTTATTGAAGCGTAGGTGTTGGTGTAAGCCTGAAAATAGGCGAGAAATTTGTCGGCTTTATGTTGTTTGCGGGCTCTCTCTATACCTTGAATCAGCTGTGTTATTACCGGCGGAAGATTTTTTGATCTGTCGTGAGAAAAACTGCTGTTATTGCAATACAGACAACCGCCGGCGCTAAGATGGCCGTCTCTGGTTGGGCAAGTAAAACCGGCATCCAGTGAAACCCGGTAGACCCGTTCTCCAAATTGTTGCCGGAGGTACCGGCTGAAGCGATAATAACGATCTTCAACGGGAAAGGGAAGAACTGACATAAATGGTCACTGCTGGAAAAACAGATATCTTATGTTATTTGACAATGGTTTCAATCTGGTCTGCGGCGAGAGAGAGTCGAAGCTCTTTCTGTTCGCCGGAAGCCATATTTTTCAGGACAATCTTATCGTTTTGAATTTCATCTGTTCCAATGATAATGACCCATTTGGCCAGCTTTTTTCCAGCGTCACGCATCTGCGCTTTCAGGGAGCGTCGCATAAAATCCGTTTCCACCTGATATCCCCGGGAGCGTAAAAGCGATACCAGATTGAAGGCCACCTGGCGGGCATTGTCTCCGAGGACGGCGGTATAAATCAGGTTAGTTTCCTTTTGAGGAATGGCATTGATTTCATTC
>JBDRQG010000172.1:0-5884 GCA_043826475.1 bacterium | reverse complement strand
CCCTATTTAATGGATAATGATATTATTCATATACCTTTTAAAGATACTACCGGGGGTTTAATCAGTATTGAAGGATTAGTTGGAAAGCCAATCACCTTTGAATTTAAACCAGGTGATAAATTATTGAATGCCGTTGATATTGCCGGAGGAATGTTGCCTTCGGCGGATTCCAATTATATCATGATTTATCGGTTCAACCGGGATCGGGATGATTTTCGGTTAATAACGCTCCAATTTCCTTCTGAAAAAGAATTTCAGTTAATTCAGGATGATAGAATATATATCAGGCGTAAACCGTTATATCATTCCCGGGCCTCGGTATGGGTAAAAGGTGAAGTAATTTATCCCGGTGTATATCCGATTGTTGATAATCAGACCACACTAAGCGAAATCATCAATCAGGCGGGGGGTTTTACACCATATGTCAGCTTAAAAATGTCCAATGTTGTTCGCGAGGACAATGTACCGGGTGAGAATGATTTGGATCGGATGGTAGAAGCCTTTCCGGTGGGCATGACGCGCATTGAAAGAAATTACTGGACGAGTTCAACAAAGGAAAATTTAAAAATCGTTTCCTGTGAATTTTCCAAATTGTTTAATGATAAAGATATAGTTCAGGATATTCTCCTAAAAAATAATGATATTATAGAAATTGGTTCGGATAAAAAATATATATATATCAGTGGTGCAATTGTCCGGCCTGGGATAATAAAATTTAATCCTGATTGGACCTATCTTGATTATATTACATCCGCTGGCGGGTTTAAGGAAAGAGCTAAAAAGAAAGAAATTAAACTGATTAAATTCGACACGGAAAATTGGTTGGATGTTGATAAGGGATATACTATCGATCCAGGCGATCGTCTTTTTGTTTCTCAAAGATATGAGTATGATATAGGTGAATTAGCCTTACGCGCATTGAGCATTATATCACAAGTGACAACTGTTTTATTAGTTCTAAAAAGTTTTGGACTTTAAAACCTATTAAAGGGGAAGTATGATAAACCAAAAATACCCTATTGTAGCGACCATTCTACGGCACTGGATTTTAAATCTTATCATCTTGGTAGTGGCTGGCCTATCAATAATATTCATTGTTTTCTTTGTGATTGAAAAAGAATACACCGCCAATGTATCCATATTACCATCTGCGGCTAATTTTGCGACGGGTGTAAACGGGAAAATATCTGCTTTAGCTGGAATGGCAGGATTGGATCTTCCTATGGCATCAGGTCAGAGTCAGGAAATGTATCTGGGAATCCTTGTATCTCGACGGTTACTGCGTGAATTACTGGACAGTCATTTCACAGTGAATAATCTTGAGGGTACAAAAGAAGGACGCTTGATTGATTTGGTCGATGTTGAAGGTAAAAATGAATCAGAGATATTTGGAAAAGCTCTTAAGAAGATGCATGAAGAAGTCATTTCGATAGGTTTAGATCCTGATAATAATATACTTAATCTGTCAATAACTTTGAATAATCCAGAGTTATCCGCAGCAGTTGCGAATCAAATGGTTGAAATCCTGGACAAAATTGTACAGAATCAAGTCCAAAAAGAATATTATGAACAGTATGAATATCTAAAAAAACGTATTCAGGAGATACAGGACAGTATCAAAGTTGCCGAAGTAAATCTTGAGGTATTTTTAGAGAAAATCACCAATATAATAGCACCTAAAAATCAAATTGAAGAGCTGCGTTTACGGCGAAATATGGAGATTCAGACGACGATATTTACTGAGCTGACAAAACAAAAAGAAATGTTTATCCTGCAGAATATGATCAACCTCAGTCATATTAAAATCCTTGACCATGCAATTCCGCCATACCGAAAAAGCCGTCCGAAACGTATAATGATGACAATTAGCCTTGGATTTCTATGGTTCTGTTTTCAAGTCGGAGTAAATGCGTCTTCAGTTATCGGGAAACGAATCAAGGCAGATCTGACCTCAACAGTCTCTTAACCCTTGCATGCTATTGATTAACAGATTTAAAAATAAAGAGCACAAAAAGCTGTTTTTGAATTTTACCAACTATGGGATTTTTCAGGTTTTTAACTATTTAATCCCATTAATAACAATTCCCTATATTGTCCGGGTTATTGGGGCGGAAAAATTTGGAGTCATCAGTCTGGCTTTGGCAGTGAGTTATTATTTCCGGATTATCGCAGAATATGGTTTTTCGATTACCGGTGTACAGATGATTGCCCAGACCAAAGACGATATTAATAAACGTTCAGAAGTGTATTCCACAATTATTACCATACAATTAATTTTCACGGTTGTGGGACTTTTAGTAATGTTGATCTTAATCAATGTTTGGCCCACACTGAGAGCGGAGCAACTGGTTTACATGGTAACTTATATAATCGTACCGGCAAATGTGTTCATGGCGCTTTGGTTTTTCATTGGCACAGAAGAGATGCACTATTTGAATATTATCAATTTAATCGGCCGGGTATGTTATATAGTGTTTATTTTTATATTTGTTAAGCAGCGAGAGGATTATTACATTATTCCCATCTTAAACGGTGGCTCTTTGTTACTGGCGGGATTAGCCAGTTTGGGTTTCATGTACCGGAAATTTAATATCCGATATCAACTCCCAAATTTTGCAAAAATGAAATTGTATCTGCGCGAAGGCTGGCCATTATTTATTTCCAATTTTGGTATCAATTTATATCGTAATTCAAATGTGATTATTCTTGGTGCGGTTTCCAATATGGAAGTTGTTGGCATTTACAGCGCCGGTGAGAAAATCGTTAAGGTTATGCAGTCAATATTTGAGCCGATTACACAGACCCTGTTTCCCTATGTGTCCCGCTTGCGCGTTTCTGATCCGCGTAAAAGTATTCGATCCATCAAGACCATATTAAAATATATGGTCCTGTTAGGCGGAACGGTAACATTTCTGATTTTATTTCTGGCGAAACCGATTGCTAAACTTGCGCTTGGCCCTGATCTGATTGCCGCAAAAATTGTGATTCAGATCGGCGCTTTTGTGATTCTGTTCGGGGTTATTAATTACATTCTTGGAATCATTTTTATGACGAATTTTGGTTTAAAGAATGAATTTTCAAAAAGTGTCTTGATAACCGGCATCATGAACCTGATTATTTGCTATCTATTGGCTTTGAAGTGGAATCTGGTCGGTGCGGCAATTGCCTTTACCAGTGCAGAGATACTCTTATGTTGTCTACTGGTTGGTTTTATTCTACGAAGGCGGAAGAATTTCCAGACGGAGATTAATGAAATCTGAATATCCCGGAATTGCGATTATCATCCTGAACTGGAATTCCTGGCGGGATACCCTTGAATGTCTGGAAACAGTTCTGAAATCGGACTATCCGAATTTTCGTGTTATCCTGATTGATAATGCATCTGCCGATAATTCTTATATTCACATTTATCGCTGGTGCACCGGACAACCTGATGAACCAATTAACAGCCAATTTCCCGATCTCATCTATCCATTAGTAAACAAACCGCTTGATATATGTATTGGTAAAATTCTCAACCGGAAATACAGTTTAAACTCTGATATCGGAAATTCCCGAATATTACTTATGGAAAATGATGAAAATTCAGGATTTGCGGTAGCAAATAATATTGGAATTCGCGTAGCATGTGAACAGTTCAATCCTGATTTCTATGTCTTATTGAACAACGATACAGTCATCCGACCCAATACAATTTCTGAATTAGTTCGTCACGCAATTGACAATCCTGATTTTGCAGCGCTTCAATCAGCTATTTACAAATACGACCAACCGGGCCAAATCGCCAACGCTGGTGGAACTATTCTGCCCTGGGGCCAGACGAAATACTACAAAAGCATTCAATCTGGGACACTGCATCCGATCACTTTTATAAATGGCTGTGCTTTATGTCTGCCCCGTAAAAGTATTGAAAAATTTGGACAACTGACCGAACAGTTCTTCTTTGGCGAAGAAGATTTTGAATTCAGCATGCGGATGAAAAGAGCAGGACAGAAAATGGGCTGTGTTGCTGATAGTAAGGTTTTTCATAAAATCGGGATATCGTCACATCTGTATCTGGATAAAAAAATTGAAAAGAAAGTACTATTGTTTGCACTAAACCGAACTGTGGATATGAAGAATTTCTATTCCTATTGGATATGGCTGATCTGGCGTCTGTTTTTCATCCTCTACTTTTTCTATCTTTATCGGGTCAGATATCGGGTGTCCCTAAAATCTACTCTCTATTTACTTGGTTTGATTTATTCCTGGTCGGGTAAAATGAAAGACGTCCATAAAGATACTGTTGAACCCATATTGCATCAGGCCGGCTTATGATAGATAAACTGACCAGTCTGATGTTTTTTGGAGTAATTTTAATATTGACAATTATAGAATTTCGTCGGGTTCATAACTGGATAACACCCTTCACATTGACCGCCTGGCCTTTTGTAATCATTAGTTTGACTGTGAACTTAGCACTTGGAATGCTAGGTTTTCATCCTGTTACTCTCCGGGTTCATTTATTTGTTCTGGCGAATTTGATCATCATCTGGCTTGTCGGTTTCCTTTTCAGCTATATCTATCATGATGATAAAACTCCCAGGCAGGACTTTGATCTGATTTTTCAATCCTATCAACACTTTCAGCCATTTATAGTAATAGTTTCCTGGATTGTTATTGCTGTAGTATATAACCGGGTGCGCGGATTACTAAGTAAATACGGCGGCTGGAGTTTTGTGGGGGACTACAGGTTCGAATTAATGATGGTAAAGGGATTAGCTGCCCACTTCATTGGAATAGGACAAGTTTGTTTTATTTATTTGATTTTTATTTATCGTTCATCTAGATATAAGATAATAAATGGTTTGACTTTGGTTGGTTTGATTTTGGCGATTGCTTCCATCCAGGTGAAATACCATCTGATGTGGGTAATCATATTTGCATTTTTATATCGAAATGTTAACAAGGAACCAAAGAAACAGTTATGGAGTGTCTTAAAAGTTCTAATTGGATTACTGCTTACGATGAATCTATTTTGGCTCGTTCTTACGTTTGCATGGGGAACCTTTTCTGTGACGAATAAGGGAATCTATGAATTCCTGATGAAACAATCGCTTAATTATACCATGTCAAGTATGATTGTGCTGGATTCCTGGATGACAACCCCGGATATCATGCCCGGTTGGACATTACTATCTTCATTTATAAATATGAAAAATTTCCTGACTGGTAATCCGAATATGATTGATCCGGCAATTTATGTCGGGGGGGGCTTTTTTGAAACAGCGCCACAAATTTCTGCCAATGTAGGTTCTGCTTTTGGCGTGTATTATTTAATCGGTGGCGCCCTGTTTTCTTTTTTCATGACGGTTTTGTTTGCTTTAGTGAGTTATTTCCTGTATTACAAGGCTTTTACGACTAAAAATCCGATGATCGTCTATTTTACTCTGATATTCTGCATGTTGAGCACGTTGACATTTTTTGTCCAGTATTTCACTCTCCTGACCTTATATGAAATGACATTGGTATTTTTAATATTTTATGGAATATTCTGGTTTGGTAACTATGTAAAATCTATCCTGTCTGAAAAAGTTGTCTTAATGGAAGAAAACAGTGTACGGACTTGACTTATCTTCTCCGCATTTTATTGAGTGTTTAATATGAAAATTTGTTTGTTAGGCAATGCCCGGAGTATTCACTGCGTCAGGTGGGCTAATGCGTTCCGGCAACTGGGACATGACGTTTGGCTGATTTCCTTGAGTCCTCCGGCGATTCATCCTCTTGATCCGGGAGTCCAAATCGAGATTTTACCTTTTAAAGCGCCCTTTGGCTACTATCTGAGCTCTGTCAAAGCAAAATCAATTATCAATAAAATAAACCCGGACATTTTAAATACCCATTA
>JBDRQG010000171.1:0-7388 GCA_043826475.1 bacterium | reverse complement strand
AATCAGAGATTGTCGCGAGTGTCCCCTCAAGCAAAAGTGCACTAAAAGTTCTCAACGATGTCTTAATATAACGAGCAATCATATATCTTTAATCCGTCTTCGCGCGGACAGCAAAACCGATAGTTTTAAGAAGCTTTATCGATCTCGGGCACCGGTGATTGAAGGGATATTTGCGGAAGCTAAGCAGTGGCATGGATTGAGACGGGCATGGCGGCGCGGTCTGTCCAAAATTCGCATTCAGTCCTTGTTGATAGCATCTATTCTTAACTTCAAACAGCTGATAGCTGTTTTATATACTTTATATGTACAAAAAATCTCTGTTAAATCTGTGATGAGGGTGGTTTTTACTATTGTTGAACGACGTTGGTTTAAAATCTCTGAATTTAGTCCATTAAGAAAAAATGTACCATACCACTAAAAAACATGAGGTTTTTCAATACGTCCTCAAGTCGGGGATGACAAAAAAGATAAATCGCTGGGATGACAATGACAAAAAGATTCATTCTCTTGCCTTTTTAATCTCCAAATTGTATACTTCCCTCATGGATTCCGTAAAGATAAAAGACCTCACGGTAGGTGATAATGTCACCGCATTTTATTCTGTAAGAAGGCGGGAAATCCGCGAATACAGCAAAGGGAAATTTGTATCCCTTGAGCTGGGGGATGCCACTGGGCGGATTCAGGCTGTTGTCTGGGAACCGGATCAGTTCTGTCTGTCCGATCTCGATACCGGCATGGTGGTTAAAGTAAAGGGTTCAATCGGTGAATATCAGGGACGCAAGCAGATGACAGTCAGTCTTATCATGCTGGCTAAAGATGATGAGTATGCCCTCGAAGATATATTGATGCACTCTCCGCAATCACCCGAACAGCGTAAAAGCCGTATCCTGAAATTGACTGATAAAGTTGAGAATACCTATATCAGGCAACTTCTCGAATCATTTTGGAACGATGAAGAATTTTTTGAAAAATTCCTGACCGCAGCGGCAGGGAAGCTCTGGCACCATGCCTATATCGGCGGTTTGTCGGAACACTCAGCCAATGTCGCCGAGCTTACCCTACGAGTCGCCCAGGGATATGATTTTTTGAATAATGATTATCTTATCTTCGGCGGGTTGCTGCATGATGTGGGCAAAGTTGATACCTATGCCGTCAAGACTTCAATCGACTACACCGATCAGGGGCGCCTTGTCGGGCATATCTGTATCGCCGATACCTGGATTTATGAACGGGCGCATAAGATAGAACTTTTTCCGGAATCATTGCTGACTAAACTACGGCATCTGATTCTTTCCCATCAGGGGGAATATGAAACACCGGTACAGCCGATGATGCCAGAGGCGTTTATTATATATTTCTGCGATGAGATCGATTCCAAAATGGCCGCTCTTGATCGTATCCGCACCAAAGTAGAACGTCCCGGCTGGTCGGATTATGTAAAACTTCTGGAACGCTTTTTATATTTTGATGCCACTGAGGATATAAAGTGAGCGGCGATATCATTCTCCGAACGGAATCATTGACCAGAGAAGTCCCCGGGAAAGTTATAATCGATAACATTTCATTGTCATTTGAAAAAAATAAAATCTATTCTCTAATTGGTCCTTCGGGTGCCGGTAAATCATCTTTTCTAAGACTATTGAACCGACTGGATGAGCCGACTTCAGGGGAGGTTTTTTTCCATGATTCTTCTGCGTGTGAAGATGCTCCCAACAGGATAAGAAGAAAAATAGGTTATCTCTTTCAGACTCCGTATCTCTTTCCGGAAACGGTGAAGGATAATTTTTTGTACGCCAACGAGTCTATTACCGATGACGAGATTGACAATATTTTGGCTCAGGTTCATATCGAAAAAGAAATCCTGGGTCGAAAAGTAAATAATCTTTCGGTCGGTCAAAGCCAAAGAGTTGCTCTGGGAAGACTTCTGGCCACACGACCGGAAATAATTTTATTAGATGAACCGACATCCTCGCTTGATCCAACTTATACCGAAGCTATTGAGCAGACAATTCTTGAAATTGTTAAGAATACCGACCTGACCGTGATAGTTGTCACCCATCACCCCAATCAGGCTCTCCGCTTTAACGGCGAAACTATTTTGCTTGTTGATGGGAAGCTGGTTGAAATTGGCCCGGCAGAAAAAATAATTAATGATCCCGAATCTGAATTAGGAAAGAGATATAAAAACAAGCAGTTAAAATGAATGATATAACTTATATTCATGTTTTAAAATCTTTGGTGCTGGTAATTCTCGCTATTGGTATCAGCCGTTACTGGAAAATTGATACTACCAAAGATATGATCGTGGGCACGATTCGCTCTTTTATTCAACTGATAGCAATAGGCTATGCCTTAAAATACATTTTTGAACCGGATTATTTTCTTCTGAATTTTGGAGTACTGACAGTAATGCTAACTATGGCATCATACACAGCGGCACAAAAATTGAAGTATGTTCCAAAACCCTTTTTGATATGTTTAATTTCAATAGCAACTGGATCATTGATTACGCTTGTGTCGCTTATGGCTATCAATCCCGACTGGTTCACCGCCCGATACCTCATCCCATTGGGGGGAATGATAATCAGCAATTCGATGAATGCCTGTACGCTGAGTGCGGATCGTTTGGGATCTGATGTAAAAAACAACCGCCTGGCAATTGAGACTTCGTTATCGCTTGGCAAAACCTGGAATCAGGCTTCTCAAAAATATCAGAAAGAGGCTACCACGACCGGGATGATTTCAATTCTTAATTTTATGAAAACGGTCGGTTTGGTGGCTTTGCCCGGAGCCATGACCGGAATGATTCTCGGAGGAGCCGAACCGCTGGAAGCGGTTTTACTGCAGATGGTGGTGGCTTATATGCTTTTATCGGCAGTGACGATTACTTCCATTGCGGTAGTACAGCTTACAATTCGCCAGTTTTTTACCAATTGCCATCAATTAATTATCAGCGAGTAAATAAATAACATGGATTTTGTTAAAAGTAATCAGGAAATTTATCCTTGTCTTTTTTCGTAATTCATGTACTTTAGGGGAGCCGATTTTATCGGTACAGCCTTATTTAACGGAGAGATGGCCGAGCGGCTGAAGGCGCACGCCTGGAAAGTGTGTATAGGTAACCCCTATCTAGGGTTCGAATCCCTATCTCTCCGCTTTTATAATATTTTAGGGCTAAAATATGATATTAGTATATTGTGTTTACATAATCCTTCACTTTTAACAAACAATCTTATAGGATTGTTGAAGAAGCGGAATCAAATTCCGTATTTGCGTGAGGTACAAAGACTTATACCTCTTTATAGCCATTCTTTTTAGAGAAGGTATAGCTTGTTTTAACATACCCTTTTTAGCAGCCAACTGCAATTACGTAATTATTCTTAACCTTGATTATTATAGCCTGTGGTTGCACTCCTGAGAATTCATATTTAAAAAAAGTTGCTTATGACATGGATGAATTAGTATATTCTCGACAAGTGTATTTAAAGCTATCTATGCAACCCCTTGCAGGTAGGATTCTAAGAGGAGTGAATTTCATGAGAAAAAGAAGAAATGTAATTTTTGGATTATCCGCCGTGTTGTTTGTCTTGGCTATCATGGTTGTGTCTGTTCAGGGTGAAGATTCTGTTGTTTCAATTACATCAGTGAGTGTTCATTCATTGGGGCCGGTACCTCTGGATAACCTGGGACAAATATCTGTTCCACCAGATAACCCGCAGACGAGCGATAAAATTCTTCTGGGGAAGAAACTCTATTTTGACACGCGGTTATCTAAGGACAACACGATCAGTTGTGCCACCTGTCATGACCCCGCTAAAGGCTGGTCTGATGCCGGTCCTACCAGCAAAGGTATCAATAATCAATTGGGTGGACGGAGGTCACCGCCAGTCTCGAATGCGGCCTACAATCATTTGCAATTCTGGGATGGCCGCGCTCCAAGTTTGGAAGAACAAGCGAAAGGGCCAGTTGAGAATCCTATTGAAATGGGTAACACCCATACCGAAATGCTTCGTACGGTTTCTGATATATCAGGATATGTAGATGAGTTCGAAAAAGTGTTTGGGACTCGTACAGTCACTATAGACCAGGTTGCCAAAGCTATTGCCTCCTTTGAACGTACTGTTGTGACTACGGATTCTCCTTTTGACAGGTTTATTCGCGGCGATAATAATGCGCTGACTCCAAAAGAGAAAAAGGGGTTGGAGATCTTCAACGGTAAAGGACATTGTACTTCCTGTCACTGGGGAGGTAATTTTTCAGATAGTCGATTCCATAATCTGGGTGTTGAATCGATTGATCCATCAAAACCTGATTCAGGTCGACACAATGTGACACAGTTGCCAAAAGATATAGGTGCTTTCAAGACACCTACAGTAAGAGATGCCGCTCTACGGGCGCCTTACATGCATACCGGAAAAGAAGCTACATTGGAAGATGTCGTCAGACTATATAACAGGGGCGGAGGTACTTCTGATGCCAACCTTGACGCTCTCATGGTACCTCTCGGACTGTCAGAAGAGGAGATACAGGCATTGGTGGCGTTCATGACGCGAGCTATGACCAGTACTAATCCGGAAGTTGCCAATGTAAAACCATTACTCCAATCAGAATTACCAAAGTAAGGGGATTGAAATGAGAAGATTAAACATATCTTTGTTACTGATTCTGGGATTTTTGCTTTTCACCCCGGATTTAAGTCAAGCTATTCCTGCTTTCGCGAGGAAATATGGTTTCAACTGTAATATGTGCCACACTGCCTTTACCAAGCTGAATGATTTCGGACAGCGGGTCAGAGATAATGGATATCAAATACCAGGTCAGGAAGGACACGAGAAAAATGTCTTGCAGATTGCTCCTCCTATTGCATTACGTACCTCGACCGGTTTAATTATGGCGCATACTCCCGGAAATAAAGTTACGACATCCGGTTTTAGATTAAATGGCTTGGATTTGCTTGCCGCTGGTGTGATGCACAAAAATATCTCTTTTTTGCTGATCTATACACCAAGGATAGACGAACCTACTTCAGACTACACCGGTAACTCCGAAGGAGATAACCCCGGACAGCCGGGAGCACTCGAATCAGCTAATATTATATTCAGTAACATCAAAGGGAAAGGGTTGAACATCCGTCTGGGACGATTTGAGCCCGGTTATCATGCCTTCAGCTCCAAAAGATCTTTCTATCTGATCCAGCCATACGAAGTTTACGGATTCACAACGCCCAATAACGATTTTGTGTTCGACGATAATCAAATCGGTATTGAAGCAACCGGACATTTCAGGAGCGGCTTTAAATATACGGCTGGATTTGTAAATGGAACCGGCGCCAATCCCGACAATAATAACGCCAAGGATGTCTATGGGGCTGTTTTCAAAACCTTCGGAAGAGGTGATGGTCAAAGTGCTGGTCAAAGGATCGGAGCTTTTGGATATTATGGATGGCAACCGACAAACCTTAATTCTACTTTAATGAGTCCAGCAGGTGAAGCTGACGGGAAAGCCAATAAGAGTTTCTCTCGGATGGGATGTGACCTCAGCCTCAACTGGAATAATCTAAACTTGATGGGCATGTTAGTATTTGGAAAAGACGATAAATCACTTAATGACCTGGATTCATCAATTGATTACTCATATACAGGCGGGTTCGCCCGACTTGACTGGACAGCATTATATAACAATCGCATGGTTGCATCTGTTATGTATAATTGGGTTAATGCCCCCAATTATGATGATGAACGGGATATCAGCGCTATTGCAGGATTATTGAGATATTATATGGGAGACTGGACAGCGGTAAATATCTGTCTGCACCTTGAATATAGCTACAGAATGATAGGTAGCGAAGATTCCTATAAGGAGCATAATCTGGCGGCATTAGTTGACTTTGCTTTTTGAGAACCTCATATCGTTTGAAGGTTTTGTTACTTGGTTATTAATACAAAATCAATTGCCTTCTCATGCTTGATTAATCGAGGTGTGGAGACTATAATGAAAATGGAACAGGGGATGACGATCATAAACTTTTCGCCATCCCCCGTAATTGTTTAGGCTGAACAAGCTTGACATCCTATTTGGCGGCTGTGGATGGATAGAACCATAGATCATCAATCAGATTTCTGAGAGAGGTTTAGTGTTTTGAGACATGTAGAAGGACACAGAACCCACCGTATAGGTTGGCTCCGTGCCGCAGTTCTTGGCGCTAATGATGGTATTGTATCCACGGCAAGTCTCATCTTAGGCGTTGCGGCAGCGGGATCAAATGCCTCAACTATTTTGATTGCAGGGGTTGCCGGGCTTGTGGCGGGTGCTTTGTCAATGGCCGCTGGCGAGTATGTTTCAGTTAGCTCCCAGGCAGATACCGAACGAGCCGACCTGAATAGGGAAAGTATAGAATTGGCAACTGAACCAATACAAGAGCATTTGGAATTAACAGCTATATACGTTAAACGAGGTCTGGATGAAGAACTTGCCTCTGATGTTGCTACTCAGTTGATGGCGCATGACGCCCTTGGAACTCATGCACGTGAAGAGTTGGGAATTTCAGAAGTATTGACTGCCCGACCAATTCAAGCGGCATTGGCATCGGCCGCTACTTTTGCTGTTGGTGCCTTCCTTCCACTTTTAGTTGTCCTATTAGTCCCGGTATCTGCAATTTTGTGGTCTGTTTCGGTGAGTTCTCTCTTTTTTCTGGCGTTATTAGGTTCTTTAGCGGCCCATGCCGGTGGCGCATCTATAATTAAATCTGCAGCACGAGTGACTTTTTGGGGAGCCTTTGCTATGGCATTGACCTCTGCCGTTGGAGCATTGTTTGGTGTAACTACAAATTGATATCTTTTATATAATTTCAATATTTTATAGCTGGTACAGCATCAGTCATTTTCGATGATATAATATTACAGTGGTATTCGCAAAGGCTAAAAAAGAAATCAGGCAACTACAGTCAAATAATTTCGAAGATCATCAATGAAAGTCCACTTTTATAATATTTTAGAGCTAATATATTATGATCAAATTTATGTGTATATCCTTAATAAATAGTTTTCCTGATATCAGATGCGATCGATTTTAAATTGACAAAGAATAGATTATTATATATATTTTAATATAGTTGGTGATATTATGTTTTACACTCTTGCAAGAGAAGTAACGCATGAGGTCTCCATACATGAACATGAATTACATACTCTGTAGTAGTTTAATGTTTATCGCCGACTAGGTGTGTTTTAGTATTGTTTCTAAAACCGTCAACCTCAAACCAACAGGAGACCTTCATGAAAACCCTTATTGGATTGTTCTTAGCTGTAATAGCGCTATTAATGGCGTTTGGTTGCAGCGAAAATCCAACAACTCAGACATCTATTCAGGATGGAGTTGATTATTCTGTC
>JBDRQG010000170.1:0-9823 GCA_043826475.1 bacterium | reverse complement strand
CGATAAGCCCTAATGGTACCTTTACAGTTTTTAATTCACAATGCCACAATAATGCACATATCGTTGTTACCCATCCAGCACTGACAAATCTTACTGATTCCATCCTCTCTAACTGGTCATGCTCTACTCATGAGGTTTTCGACAGTTGGCCAAGCGACTTTGTTGTATTGGCAATTGGAAGAAATCTTGGTGCATACCTTGCAATTGATGGTTCCGTTGGTCAGCCATACATTCTGGTCCGCGGTGAGGGATTTACATCGACTAACTGCGTAAATGCACCGACTGGATTAGTAAACTGGTGGGATCTCGATGAGCTTTCCGGACCAAACGCTGCCGATCTTCGAGAGACGCCGAACAATGGTCTTCATGTTGGTGGACCAACACCAGTTTCCGGGAAAGTACAGGGAGGTTTGCAATTTGACGGCATTAATGACCAGGTTGATGTTGTCGATGCAACCGAGGTGAATTTTGGAACCGGTGACTTTTCTATTGATGCCTGGATTAAAACTACTGCTTCTTCAGGTACAGTTGCTCTGGTTGACAAAATTGATGCAGGAGGAAATATCGGATATTCGATGATGCTTCAAAACGGCATCTTAGGAATTGAATTAGCTGATGGCAGTTCAACAACATATTTGTCAGGATCATTTGTGGCTGATGGAGCCTGGCATCTGGTGGCAATAATTGTCGATCGCAGCTCTAATGTCGGTATCACTTTCTTTATTGATGGCTTCGCAGTTTCGACTGCTGATCCAACTCTCCATCCCGGATCTCTGACCAATACAAACCAATTGGTTTTAGGTGCTCGGAGTGCCTCCGGTTCTGATCGCTATACCGGAATTTTGGATGAAGTGGAAATGTTTGACAGAGCCCTGACAAGTTTTGATGTTTTTACGCTTCTTCTGGCTGATTCTCTTGGGAAATGTTCTTTAGATGTTGTTGTTGGCGCCTGTTGTTTGCCACCCCCCTATTTTGGATGTTTTTTAACTCTTGGACAGGAAGAATGCGATAGTCTTGGCGGCTTTTATCTTGGTGACAGCACCACTTGTGATTCTAATATTTGTGATCAATACGCCTTAGGGGTCTGTTGTATGCCGGATGGCTCCTGTATGGACAGTCTCAGTTATGATGACTGTGTATATGCCTTTGGCGGACTGTTTCAGGGAGCGGGAACCAATTGTGCTACAACTGACTGCCTCCCTCAGGGGGCATGTTGTATTTCAGATGGAAATGGGTCCCCTGATCCGCATGGCAACACCTGCATTATGACCATGGGGCAAGTTGCATGTGAAAATATGGGTGGAACCTATCATGGCGATGGTTCGATTTGTGACACTATCCCATGCGATACCTGTAATTGTCTGGGAATAGGCGATCTAAACGGTGATGGTGATCCACTCACCGAAATTGATTTAGAAATTCTAACAGGTATTGTCTATGGGTGGATTCCTCCGATAGATTCGATGTGTCATGCCGATCTCAATGGCGACTGCATCGTCGATCAGACTGACATAGATTTATTACAATGCTACCTTACTTACGGCTTTTCATGTTTTACAAGTTTAGGCGGGTATCCGGTGTCTACCTGCTGTGATCCTTCAACTGTGACCGGAGCCTGTTGCATGCTTGACAATTGTTATCAGTATGCCATGCAGAATTGTATCGAAGGATCTTATCAAGGGGATAGTACTTTATGCGATACTATCAATTGCAATCCCGACACGCTGATAATAATAGATACGGTTATTATTATCATAATAAGCTGGCCGCCAATTGATATAGATACTATTGGTCCGATAGATATCGGTCCTTTTGATCCGGGTCCTATAGGAGTAGCTTTTGTTATGCATGATACCGCAACGATTAGCTGGGGTGGCAAGTGGAATGAACTGGAACAGCCGGGAGCAATTTTACCGGTCGGCGCCTTCATGCAATTCAAAGCCTACCAGAGAATGCCGGGAGCTGCTGATCAATCAATTGGCACAGGTAAAGCCCATAAGTTAATATCTGGCCAATGGCAGCTTGAAGCCGACTTCACTTCTATCGGAGCTACCAAGCAAAGCGTTGAGGTATTCAGCAATGACCAAATAGTAGCTACTTTGCAAGAGCATTCCGGTCCAGCCGGAACAGCTACCAGACCACCGGATGACTGGCATTGGTCTACACATCCTCCAAATGGTGCTCGTATCCAGCATGGCTGTACCGGCTCCTGGAGTGTACCGGTTGAAATAGAACTTGCCCATTCCAGCCGCGAAGGGATGCATCATGTTATGGCTGATTCGGTAAAATTTATTCCTGAAAATCAAACGGTACCGACAAATTATTTGTCAAAGATTATTCTATCGGCAAAAGGAATTCCATCCATCTCGTTTACGGGTTGGACAATTGACGCTGAATCTTGTTGTGAAGTCCGGGGTGATGTTGCTTTTCCTAAAGACGGGTCAGTACTTGTAAATGATTTGGTATGGCTGGTCAACTATCTCTTTAAAGGTGGAAGTGCTCCGACTTGTCTGGAGGAAGGTGACGCCGCTGTTCCTACTGATGGAAATATACTTGTCAATGATCTCGTATGGCTTGTTAATTATCTGTTTAAAGGAGGACTTGCTCCATCTCCCTGTTAAACCATTTTCTATGATATTCATTGAATATAATTTTATGTTCATCAGCAGCCACTCAATAAAAATTGAGTGGCTGTTTTTTTTGAATATTACCTGGTTTCAAATTATTGCTAAAATTCAAAAATAGAAAAACTTTAAAAATTCACCTATTTTTATTAAAAAAGTTACCTGAATTTAAAATTATTTTCGTATTTTAAGATGTTATAAATCAATAGGTTACGTATTTTGATGTAAAAAACATTAAATTTTATAAAAAATTATGTTGACAGAATCGTCAAAACTGACGATAGTGTCGAAAATGACGATGATGTTCTGTGTATTGAAAGAAAAAAATGGTTGTAGCGGAAATGAATAACAAAAAAATACAGTCACGGCAGCAAAAAAGTGTTACCAAAACACAGAAAAAAATTATTGATGCCGCCCGATCTGTTTTTACGGAAAAGGGGCTGTATGCTGCAACAGTAGAAGATATTACTGATAAGGCAGATGTCGGCCGGGGGAGTTTCTATTATCATTTTGAAGATATGCAATCGTTGATTCAACTCATGGTTGAAAGAACTTTAAAAGAGTTGAATGATAAAATGGTGGAAAGATGTTCGGGGAAGGAAGATCTAAATTCTACTCTGGATGCCCTGATAGGAGCACATATTGATTTCTTTAAAGATAAATGGGATGATTTTGTTCTCTATTTACAGGGAAGGGCTGATTTAACTTTGGATGAAAGTTTTGAAGGGATAAAATCACCATATATAGATTATCTCGTTAATATAGAAAAACTTCTGGACGGCGTTATTCCTGAACCTATCTCCAAACCAAAACTGCGTCGTCTGGCATGTGCTATCGCCGGATTTATTTCCGGGTATTATTCTTTTGCAAGCGTCTCATCAAGAGATGATGATGTAGATCAAATTTTTATATCATTACGAAGCGCCTTCGTTACCAGTCTGGCAAGATTCATCAAGGAGATGCTGCCTGAAGACCAGACAAAAGGTACCAAGGTGAAATAGAAATGTTTTTAAGTAGGTTAAAATTATTAAGTGAGGATGGCCGTTGAGTTACCTTGCTCCTACGAAACCATTTTTTTATGGTTGCCAGGTTCGGTTTACGAGGAGATTTAGCCGGACACGGGGAAGGCGGCTTTAGGATAATTACCTAAATCACGTATCCCCTCAGCCTGAGCCAGGGTTGCGTTTTAAAGATGAAAAACTGAAGGATTCGAAGAGTTAGATATGATCCATTGCTTCGAGTTCACTGATGTATAGATGAAGAAAAAGTGCTTTGAGAAAATGTTATGAGACAGATTAACAATAATAAATGGAGTTGTTCCTGGAATAAGGCTAACAGCCTTAATCATTTTGATATGAAGAAGTATTGTTGGCTTTGGTTATTGGCGGCTGTTGTGCTGCTGATTGCTTCTTCAATATTTGGAATTAATCAGGAATCAAACGAAACCGTAGTAGATTCTGATGTGAATATTGAAGAAGTTGAAGAAAGTGAAGATATTGAATTAGTGCCAATAATGGATATGGTAATAGAACACGGCACATTAAACACCTTGGCTGAACTCCTGGTGAAATCAGGTATCAGCCGGGAAATGATAGAAGAAGAAGGACCTTTTACTCTTTTTGCTCCGGATGACTCGGCTTTTGCCGTTTTATCCAAAGAGGAAATCAAACGATTTGATTCAGACCCGGAGTATCTCAAAAATGTAATGGCTCGTCATGTTGTTAAAGGTCAAGCTGTTATGTTTGAGGATTCCAATCAATTCACGCTTGTAACTTTAAGGGGAGAGAAGATTACGATTTTAGTGTCTGAAGAAGAAGTCAAAGTTGGAACAGCTTCAATCATTGAGGAAGAGATTAACTGCAGCAACGGAATTATACATGTAATCGATGCTGTCTTATTTTCAAACAAAGAAAAAAAAGAAGAATAGCTTTAGAGCGTATCGGTGATAAAAAGCAAGTCGATACGCTCTAAGTAAATTGGAGAAATAAATGAAAACACGCTTTAAATCCGGGGAAGCCGTAGTAGGTGCTTCCACTGCCCTGATGTCCCGCCACGACTTTGGTGATTTTAATAAAATTGATATTGGTAATGCCTGGGGGTTGGCCTGCAGTTTTGATATCTATGATTGTAATCCTGATACTATAAGAGATGCTGATGCTATCAAACGTTTCGTGGCTGAATTATGTGAATTAATCGGAATGAAAAGATTCGGTGATTGTACCGTGGTTAACTTTGGCGAGGATGAAAAAGTTGCCGGATTTTCGATGACGCAGCTTATTGAAACATCATTGATCTCGGCTCATTTTGCCAATGCCAGCAATACTACATATCTTGATGTGTTTAGCTGCAAGCTCTATGATCCGACTGTCGTTGAAAATTTCGCTGTTGAGTTTTTTGGTGGTCATCGTTGCTTAACCAATGTCAATTTGAGAAAGTAAAATGAAAAACATTCATGTTATAACAGATATAAAAGAATGCGGGGAAATCTGGAATCAGGTTGTTCCCAAAGAGCATTTATCTGACTTATGGGAAGTCCGTGAATGTTTTCAAAACCAATACAGGCATAAGCCGTATTTTATAATACATGAAGACAAAAATGTTATTAATGGATTTCTTCCGCTTAGCAAAAACGAAGATACCGGCTATTTTGTTTGTTTTCCCGGTGAGACATGGTCGGGCAAGACCTGGCTGGAACAAAACAGATTAATTGCCAAAGATAACAATGTCTTACAAAGTATGATGAAGATGGTTAAGGGATCTTATAATCTCAGGTATTTGCAGCCGGTTGATTGGATTAGTGAGGAAGATAAAGTTGTTGATGAAGTTGGTTATTTCTTTTTACCACCGAACTATGATTATAAAATTGAACAATATCATACTGAATTTTCCGGCAAATCAATTAAACGGCTGAAAAAGGAATTGGAAAGCTTCGAAAGCCGTAATATTGAATATATATATGATAACGATAGCGATTTTGAGACATTGGTTTCATTAAACCTGAACCGATATGGAGAATATTCTTATTTTGGAGATAACAAATTTCTTAAAAGCTTTTATAGCCTGGTAAAATTACTCCGGGACAGAAACTGGCTCCGTATGACCACAATAATTATTGATGGGCAAACAGCAGCCGTGGATATGGGTTGTGTATATGGCAGTACTTATACTCTGCTGGCCGGGGGGACAAATGCCGAATTTCCCGGTGTGGCTAAACTTATTAATATGCATCATATGAAATGGGCTTGCGAAAAGAAACTGAAGCGTGTTGATTTTCTCTGTGGCGATTTCAATTGGAAAACTCAATTTCATCTTACGCCACATCCTCTTTATCAATTAACCGGCCATAAAGAAAAGGCTGTTAAATCAAGGAGTCAATTGGTCTCAGAATGGCTCACTCCTCAGCCGGGATATTCTGCCGGGAGCATGAGTAATGCCTGATAATCGAGTGCTGGTTATAGGGACAACTCCGGATTATATTTATCATATTGATAATAATTTTCCCGGTCGTGCGATTTTTGTAACTGATAAAATTCATCAGGGGGCATTTGAAGAATTACCCCTGAATGATAATTCTATTTTCTTTTGTCATTTATCCAATACCAGTGAAGTATATAATTCTATCGATTCTCATTTAAAGAGATGGGATCAGACAGCATCAGGAATTGTTTGTTTTGATTGTGAATGGCTGGACCTGACATCTGTTCTGGCTGAAATGTATAAGCTGCCATATTCGTCGCGAGAAACGGTGAAGTACTGCCGGAATAAATTTTACTCTAAAAAGAAGTGGCTTGAAAAAGGGATCAGATGTCCTGATAACGAATTAATAGAAAACGAGCATCAGGCTTATAAATTTTTTGAAAGAGTCAACGGCCCCATTGTACTAAAGCCACTAAGCGGAACCGGCAGTGAGCTCACTTTTCGCTGCGATGATAAGCCTGGAGTCGAAAATGCTTATCACATGATAAGGGATGGTTTAAAGCAAAGAAGCAAATCGCATCTTTATCAAAAAAATATTCTCAATCCTGAGGATAGCATTATTCCTAGTGAAATTATCCTTGGAGAAGAATTTATCGAAGGGTGTGAATATAGTTGTGATTTTATATTAGATAATTCCGAAATTAAAATAATTCGTATAGCTAAAAAATGCCAGCTCCCGGATATGCCTTTTGGTACTTCGATAGGATATCTCGTCCCAGCCCGGCTGCCGGGGTGGATCGATGACAGTTTTTTCAATAATATTTTGAAAGAAGCATGCGAAGCTTTGGGGATTATTCGATCCATTTGTAATGTTGATCTGATGATTACCGGAAATGAGATTGTTTTTATTGAAATAACTCCCCGTCCGGGCGGTGATTTTATACCGCTGTTGATTAAGAAATGTTGTGGTCTGGATCTTCTTGAACTGGCACTTGATTTTGCTGAAGGGAAAAATATTTCTATTCCCCCACCGGAAAAATGGAAAAATCTTGCCGGGCTGCGCTTGTTTGCCGACCAGCAGGGAATTATAAAATCAATTGATATCACTGCTTTAGAAAAAGACAGCTGTGTACTGGATGTTATAATAATTCGTAAGCCGGGTGAGGCGGTATTCTTACCACCCGAGGACTACGATACCTGGCTTCTGGGTTATCTGATTTTTGAACCAAACGATGAATCGCTTGAGTACCAGTGCGTGGAGCTCAGAAAAAAGTTAACTATATATCTGGATTTATATGATGGACAAAAGTCTGCTCGGGACCGCTCTCAAGGTAGCGGAACTGTTAAATCAGCCGACACCAAGACTTGGTGATGAAGAGCTTAATAAATTAGTAAAACAGTTCCTCGATAACAGAGATACTTACCTGGAGATTTCGCTAAGTGAGGGTTCTCCCCTTTATCTTATTGATACTGAGGTTCTGAAATTCAAAGCGGATAAATTTAAAAAGGCATTTTCTGAAGTAATTCCGGATATAAAATTCTTTTATGCTCTTAAAAGCAACAGTCACCCGCTAATAGCTAAAACACTAATCGGCCGGGGATTGGGGCTTGATGTTTCCAGCGGGTTGGAGCTGGAACAAGCATTGGAATATGGTCCATCTGAAATAATATTCAGCGGTCCGGGAAAACAAAATTACGAACTGCAACTCGCTGTTGAAAATTATGATCGTGTAACGGTTTTATTAGACAGCTTTGATGAACTCGAAAAACTCGAACAAATAGCCGCTGAAAAAAAAGTTAATATTAATGCTGGTGTAAGGCTGACAACCGATGAACAGGGGATCTGGAAAAAATTTGGCATTTCGCTTGATAAACTTGATCAGTTTTTCATACAGGCGTCAAACTGCAAACATGTCAATTTATGCGGGCTTCAGTTTCACTTAAGCTGGAATCTTAATCCGGAGCAGCATGTTTTATTTATTACCCGGCTTGGCAGCAAGCTTAAGCAATTGGCAAAAAACCATAGAGATAAAATTAGATTTCTGGATATTGGTGGCGGTTATTGGCCTGAAGAAGGGGAATGGCTGCAATTTGCATCAACTGCTCAGGGAATGTTTCCTGCTGATCTATTGAATAAACCTGTCAATCTCCTTGAACATTATAAAAAACAAGCTGCCCCAATTACTTCGTTTGCGGGCCAGATTGCGGAAGTCCTGAAAAAACAACTACCCCACGGCATGCAATATACCGTCTATACCGAACCGGGGCGCTGGATATGCAATAACGCTATGCATATTTTATTAACTGTAATTGACCGAAAATCACCGGAGGTGGTGATTACTGATGGCGGGACAAATGCTGTCGGCTGGGAAAGGTTTGAGTCCGATTATTTTCCGGTAATAAATTTATCAAATCCCAGTCTTGTTGAGCATGAATGCCTGATCGCCGGGTCGCTTTGTACACCGCATGATATTTGGGGGTACTCATATTTTGGAAAAGATATCGAAGTAGGGGATGTTCTTCTGGTTCCGAATCAGGGGGCGTACACCTATAGCCTGCGGCAAGAGTTTATTAAACCATTACCCAAAGCAGTGGAAATAATCAATATTAATAACGAGAAAGTTACATTAGATATGGAAGGTACAAATCCAGCATCTTCCCTCAAAAAATGACTGTATGAACCTTCCATGTCTAATATTGTTGATATAGTAAACCCAATTGTTGGAATTCATGAGTTTTGAAAGGAAACTTTAAGATGGGTCGTTTAAAGCACAACAAATGCTGTCCCAGATGCGGCAGCGATGATGTTTTACTCCAGGATATGCTGGGTAATAATATTGCCGTTTACGTTTGTCTGGAATGCGACAAAGAATTTGAAATCGGTGGACATCTAAAAAAACAATTTGAAGATCATCGTTCCATGCAGATCGATGATGATCAGGACAATACTCCTGATTACGATGAAGAAAACTGGTAAGAATGGAATTATGTCATATATGTAAAATAAGAGATTCTGTATTTTTTAATAATATATCTATTTGATACGCACCCCGGGTTGGTGTAATTAATAGCGCGTTCCTATTTTTATTTAAAGCTAAAAATAAATTAGGACGAAGGTGCCAGGCAGTCGAAAACCCTGGCGCAGGATGGGAAGGCGAAGTTTATAAAGTAGAAAAAAATCGAACAGGTGTTTTCAGTGCGGTTAAGATTTTCTATACCTAAAGAAAAGGTACTAATTGACAGTTGCACCGTTATACGAAAAAAACTATATAAACTTCGCTGCTTTCCCATTAACATTTATAACCTCAACAGCAATGTAGAAATATTTGGCTAAGAGAATTACGAATGTAGTTCTTTATTTATTTTATGCTACTACCGTAGCAATCGTACAAATCCATATATACAGAAAATATCAAAGGGGCATTTATTTTGGATACAGTATAAATCCAGATGCGATCAATTTGAAAATTAACAAAATTTAGAATAATTAGTATATTTTTATAATTAGGCGATATTATGCTCTATGATTTAGTATGAGAGGTAGTTAATGAGGTCTCTTTTCACGATTATGGATAAAGTCTTTTTTTGTAGCATAACATCTATCGTCAACCTTGCTTATCCATGTCTTGTTTTTATAACCATCAACCTCAAACCAACAGGAGACCTTCATGAAAACCCTTATTGGATTGTTCTTAGCTGTAATAGCGCTATTAATGGCGTTTGGTTGCAGCGAAAATCCAACAACTCAGACATCTATTCAGGATGGAGTTGATTATTCTGTC
>JBDRQG010000169.1:0-5008 GCA_043826475.1 bacterium | reverse complement strand
TCTCTCAACTAACACCATCATTTCTTTTCCGAAACCCTGATTCTGAAATTCGTTTCGTACCTGTAGATTATGTAAATGAGCAATCTGATTACCATCAGCCAATTCCGGATCATTATCTGCATTTTTTAAAATTAGCTGAACCATTGCGACCGCCTGTTCGTTCTGATACCCGACAAAGATATGTCTGTTATCACCGGCTTCACCCAGTTCCCTCAGAAGTTGTTTTTTGACAGATAACATCTCTTCTTTTGTCTTAGGATAAGACGATGCAATTTCAACCAATATGTCAACATCATTTAAATCGGAAATTTCGGTTATAAGTAATTCACTCATTTATATTCTCTTTAAGTAATTATCTATTTGGGATGAATTAGTAAATGAAATAATATTTTTCGATTGGGAATAGTCATTTAAAAATTGTAATGTAGTCGGTCTGTGACGCTTACGAAAATTCCAGACCCATTTGATAAAACTGAAATCAATTTTCTCCGGACAACCTTCACCCAGATCGTGGCGTACTTTGCCATAACCCTTTATTATCCGTTTAAAAATCCGCCACATACAAACATATCTGGAGAAATCAAGGTGAAAGATCGTGTCAGCGGCAGGGAAGCGGATATCATAAGTACGATTATAATTGCCGTCGATGATCCATTTGTCGCCGGTGGTTAATTTTGTCACTATTTCGCGCCATTCAGTTTCAGGAGTTTCAACCCAGCCCGGTTTCCAGAAATGACTGTCGAGATGCTTAACAGGAAGATTAAGCTTTTTCCCCAGCTTGATAGCAAAGGTCGATTTCCCCGATCCGGGACTGCCGATGACAATTATTTTTTGCATAGGAAATGATACCCGATCTGAAATAAAAAGCAATTATCATTTATAAATTAATAACACGCATTCTAACAATATTCCATTAGTATCATATTGACAATCGCCTTTAAATGAAGTATTATATTTATAATAAAATTATTATTTAGACATAAAATATACAAAATTACATATACATATGTTCTATATTGCAGGAGAGAGGTAATCATGAAAACAAAAATTATTGTTATGCTATTAATTATGACAGCCAGCGTTTTGGCTGTTCCACCCATTGATTATGTGCCCGGTGAGTTGAGAGTTGTTGACAATGAAACTTATATCAATGCCAATAAAATACTGATGTTTTCAACTAATCATGGAAGTTTCGGGAGTGATATAGAAAATATTTTCGGTAATTACTATGGAACCTATTACCCCTATGTTTCAATTCCGGATATAGAAAGTGGTTTACATGATAATGGAGTATTATATGCTGCAGGGCTTTGGATGGGTGGAGTAGATAGCGCTACGGGAGAAATAAGAGTTGCGATAGCAGAATACGAGGATGAGTATGTCCCCGGTCCAATGGCGAATGGAACCTATCAAACCGATCGTCCTGAATTTCGAGTATATAAGCTTTACAAAGATAGTCTTGGAAATAACCCGAATGCAGATTATTTGCAATGGCCCGTTGATCAGGGAGCACCGATCGATGAGTTTGGAAATCCCAAAATGCTGGGTGACCAAATGCTTTGGACAGTATTTAATGATGCTAATCCTAATCAACATTATAATAATGCTGGCATCACCGAACCTCTTGGGGTTGAAGTACAGCAGACGGTATGGGCAACCAATACAGCTTCATTTGATGAAGCTATTTATATCAAATACAAGATATATAACAAGGGAAGTAATTCGATAAATGGTTTTTATCTCTCGTTGTGGTCAGATCCCGATCTTGGACAGTTCACCGATGACTTGGTTGGCTGTGATACATTAAACAATATATTTTACTGCTATAACGGTGATAATGATGATAATCAATATGGTTCCGAACCACCCGCAATAGGATTCAAAGTTCTAAAAGGTCCGGTTGTTCCATCGTATGGTGATGTTGCGGATTTCGATGGAAACCTTGTCCCAAATTATAAGAATCTTGGCTTAACTGCTTTCAATAAATATATCAATGGTACCGATCCTGATGATTTTCAGGAGACCTATAATTACATGCAGGGTTTAAACAAGGATGGTTCACCATTGCCTAACGGTACGAAATACGCTGTGCCAGGTAATCCAGTCACAGGCTCAGGCGATCTTGATTTTGATCCGTCAGACCGCCGCATGATGGGTAGTTTTGGCCCGATGGATTTTCGTCCGGGTGACAGCCAATATGTTTTAATCAAAATGGCTGTCGGTCAGGGACTTAATCGATTGAGCTCAATTACGGTTCTAAAAAATATTCTTAATTTTGAACCGCCGGTGTTAACGGAGCTAATGACTGCCATTAAACCCAATCCGCAATATGGGATATTTTTGTTTGCTCATACCCCTATCATGGATACAGTCTTTATCACAAGAGAGGGTAGTGATGAAATTGGCGAAGTAGATTTTTCCAGTCTGCTGATAAATGGATCAATTGTTCCTGAAACGGTAACGCTGCTGCCGTCACATGCCGGTTTCTTCGGAGAAGTGCTGGCTCTTGTCTTCCCGGCTACTGATTTTATTATGTATTATGGCCAACCCTGGGGGATTAACAATGTTACCTTCACAGTCACTGGTACTTTTACCAATATGACTCCATTGCTCCTTGAGGGAGAAACAACAATTATCGGTCATCGTGAGGGGGATGTAAATGTTGACGGTGCGGTGAATGTCAGTGATGCGGTGTATATAATCAATTATCTCTTTAGGGGAGGACAGGAACCAGAGGTTAGTTGTCTGGCTGATATTAACTGTGATGGATCAATAAATGTTGAAGACGCTGTCGCTCTGGTTAATTTCTTCTTCAAAGGTGGTCCCGCTCCGCAAAGAGGTTGCTGTAGATAGGGGAGAGGATTATTTGATATAATATTTTGTGGGTAGCCTACCGCTTGCGATGGGTCTACTGTTCAATTCGTGGGCGGCAGATGTCCTCATCTGCCCCTTGATGAATTTAGTGCGATGTTAGGAATCCCTTCCTGACATTTTTGAAGAAACCATTTCTTCATCTCATCATACAACTCATTCAAATCCAAAACAAACTGCTTGATCTCCTTGTCACCGAATCCTTTTTGGCGGGTTATGGCAGGGTGTTATGGGCATGGTTAAAATTACCTCTGAGGGTCTATGCTGCTCTTCTTTTCAGTTGTGAGAAAATAGCCTTTAAAGTATATTATAGTCAAATATAGGGATTTCTCTTCGGTTTGCCTCATGGTGGAAAGGAGATTGATTTTATGTTGTCACTTAGCGCTTTCAGTCGTTTTACCTTATCTATGGTATTCACATCTGCATTCATAGTTGTCCTCATCATCGGCTGCTCGAAATCAACAGGTGGTGATGATGAAATGACAGATCATACTTCACCAATGGTTATCAGTGATCTTGCTGCAGCTTCGTACACATCACAGACAGTGGTGCTGCAATGGACCGCTCCGAAAGATCTTCGAGACGATGGTTCTGATGGTATGGTGGCGGCTTATGATCTTCGAATATCGTTCGATAACATCACTGCGCAGAATTTTTCAGCGGCTTTTGAGTTGGATTCTACTACAGAACCGGCCCCTGCCGGTTTAGTACAGTACTGCGAGATCGAGCAACTGGTACCTGACAGCACCTATTATTTTGCTATTAAATCAATGGACGATCAAAACAACTGGAGTGGAATCTCCAATTGTTGCTCGATACATTGCCCCGCAGTCAGATCCATCGAAATTGCTGATTCAGTACTGGAACGAATAGTCAGGGAACAAATCAACAAACCCAGCGGCGATCTGCTTTCCACGGATGTCGACTCAATCGTTGCAATTGATGCGCCGTGGGTTGGAATTGCAAGCCTTTCCGGTCTTGAGAATTTTATCTCACTGCAGAGAATTTATTTCCCTGGCAATGATATAAGCGACATAAGTCCTATGCTCTATATCACACAATTATGGGAACTGGAGCTGACCACCAATCATATAACCGATATATCTCCTCTTACAGGTATGACTGGACTGCATCAACTGCATATAAGCGACAATCCCATTTCGGATATCACCCCCCTGGCAAGCCTGACTTCACTTCAGCAATTGTGGATGTTTGCTACACAGGTGACGGATTTTTCACCTTTGTACAATCTGCCATATTTGACCGATGTTCATTTTGCTCTACTTAGTCTGACTGATATTAGTTTTATGAGCCATCTTACACATATACAAATATGTCATCTGAACAGCAACCAGATCAGTTCAATTACTCCACTGGCTGATTTGACGGCACTCATCGGTCTGGATCTTCAATTTAATCAGATTAGTGATTTGACACCATTGAGCGGCCTGATCAATCTGCAATCACTTATGCTAGGTGATAACAATATCACGGATATACAGCCTTTGCTTGACAATATCGGTCTGGGAACAGGTGACATTGTCTATTTGAATGATAATCCGCTATCACAACAGGCTATTGATGTTCAAATTCCTGCCCTGCAGACACGCGGAGTAGTGGTGTATCATTAGGATTATCGACAAAGAGATGAGAACAAAATAGAATGGCGAACTGTGGCTGGTGGCCCACACCTGTGTTTGTCTTTGGGTGGCTCACCATTTATGGTGGGGTTAGCTATTCACCTCATCATACAACTCATTCAAATCCAAAACAAACTGCTTGATCTCCCTCGTCTCCGAATCCCTTCTGGCGGGCAGCTTCATCGAGCGTTCCCCAGATCGGCTCCCCGCACCGGATACAGCGGATCTCCTTTTTGCTGAGATAGGAGATCGCCTCCGGCAGTATCTCCACCAGTTCTTCGATGGTTATGTCAGGGGTTATGGGTATGGGTATGTTCATTCTGGATGTCTTTTAATTATCTATTTAATAGCTTAGCTTCATCTTTTGAATCTGGTCTGTTTTTAATTACCCATTCAAGATATGGAATTATAGAAACATCTCCATTTTCTTTTAAATAATTTATTGCAACAAATCTTTCGCCACTATCTAAACTTGCAAGATCAAATACATAATCAGC
>JBDRQG010000168.1:0-5536 GCA_043826475.1 bacterium | reverse complement strand
TCCATTCTTGTTGGGAAGGTTTGTTTTCGAACCTGCCTTTTGACATTAAAAGGCGGGTCTGAAGACAGACCCACCCTACAATTACTTGTTTGTCAACACTCTGGAAGAGGTTAAGTCTCTTCCTCTTCTGCATTCATTATCTTCTTCACCCGGTTAATATGCCGTCCACCTTCAAACGGTGTCTCAATAAAGTTTTTAAGGATTTCATCAAGTTGTTCTACGGGAGTATATTTCTGGGCGAGGGTTAAAACGTTGGCATCATTATGAGAACGGGTCAGCATTGCCATCTCAGCATTTAGAGCCATCCCGGCGCGGATCCCATGGACTTTGTTGGCCGCCATGTTCATCCCGTTGCCTGTCCAGCAGATAGTAACCCCCCGTTCGACATCACCATTGGCAACAGCATGGGCGACTTTTAGTCCAAAATCGGGATAATCGACCGAGTCTTTGGAGTTGGTTCCAAAATCGGTTACCTCATGCCCCCATGAAGTAAGGATCTTTTTAACCTTCTCTTTGAATTCCAATCCGGCGTGGTCACAGCCGATTGCTATTTTCATTTTACCGGTGCCCCTTTGTATTTCGGGATGGGGGTAAGCCAGTCAAATTTATCCTCGGTTTTACCGTTTACAATTTCAAAGAAAGCCTTTTGAAGCCGTTCGGTTATAGGTCCTCGTTTACCAGAACCGATCTGGATATCATCAATACGGGATATCGGAGAAATTTCCGCCGCCGAACCGGTGAAAAAGACTTCATCGGCCAAATACAGCGATTCGCGCGGGACATTCTGTTCGATAACTTTGATCCCCATATCCTCGGCAATTCTAATAACCGAACTGCGGGTTATTCCGGGTAGGATAGATGCCGCGAAAGTAGGAGTAATCAAGGCGCCGTTACGAACCAAAAATATATTTTCAGCCGATCCCTCAGAAACATTCCCCCATATATCAAGTGAAATTCCTTCAACATAGCCATGACTGGCGGCTTCCAATTTTATTAACTGGCTGTTCATATAGTTAGCACCAGCCTTTGCCATGGCCGGCATCGTGTTCGGAGCCAGACGACGCCACGATGAGACACAGACCGAAACCCCGTTTTCCAAAGCATCCGGGCCAAGATACTGACCCCAGGGCCAAACAGCTATCGCCATATCGACCGGACAGGAGGTCGGGTCAACACCGAGAGAATTATAACCCCGATATACTACCGGTCGAATATAGCAGGCATCCAAATTGTTAATCCCGACCGTATCAATACAGGCCTGATTGATTTCTTCGAGAGAATAAGGGATTTCCATCCGATAAATTTTGGCGGAATTTAATAATCTCTGGGAATGGTCATTTAGGCGAAAGACAGCCGGACCGGTCGGGTTTTTATAAACGCGCAGCCCCTCGAAAACCGAGGAGCCGTAGTGGATAACATGAGAGCAGATATGGATATTGGCGTCCTGCCATTTTACGAATTTACCGTTCATCCAAATATATTCTGTCGGCGACATAGCCATGAGGTCCTCCTATATTGCTAAAAACTTCACATACAAATTATACGGATTATAATAAAATCGGATGCGGAATTCAATGAAATTCTAAGAATATAGAGATAAGTATTTAATTGGGCAGGTTTGACTTTTAGTCTGTCATATTGCTTTTACAATTAGGACATCCGACTCTGAGAGCATTCAAACAAACCATCCATTAACACTATGTTTACTCATACCTTGCCAGAACCATTGCGATTTACACTTAGGGCATCGGATTGAAACAATGCCAAATATAAAAGAGATTAAAATAGCGATAAAGCCACTAAGCATAAAGAATATTGTATAGGAATCAGGTTTGATATCTATAGTTTTAATACCATAAAATAATGAAAAGCTACCAAATGCTCCTAATATAGTTAAAAAACAAAGTTCCCACAGTTGACCTGATTTTTTGATTATTGAATTATTATACATATAAAAACCTCCAATGAAGTTGTATAGTATTAATCGGCTGAGAATAATTGATATTTAACAATCTAATTGATTAAAAAAAGGTGGGTGGCCCATTATTTAGTGAGTGTTGAAGAACCTCATGTTTTTAAGTGATAAGGCGACGCAAAAAATGATCTTCGTGGATAAAACTCTCCAACGACGGGAGGAGCATCATCTCATATCCTAATTTGTTTCGTTTTGTTTACATGATTTCATTTATTAAATTATAAACCAAAAAACATAACTTTTTCAACCCGCCCCTTGATGGGGAATCCATGCTTTCTTTGCCCTAATTGTCGAAAGTCAAGACTTTCGATCTACAAAAGTCCTCCCAATCCTCCTTGACTTTCATCCATTATAAAGATAAATTATTCAAAAATTAAGTAGGCGAGCGTAATTCAGTGGTAGAATGCAAGCTTCCCAAGCTTGACGTCGGGAGTTCGAACCTCCTCGCTCGCTTATTTTATCGTCCGGTTCAGGGGAGATATTGTTAAGTAAAGTAATTTCAATTCGTATATCTTTGGAAATGAAATTACTCTAAGATTTTTAAAGGAAACCCGATGGGTCTGAAAATTATAAGTGTCGATCCCAATTCCCTGCTGGCTGATGATGTCAAAGAGGGCTATTCGGTCGAATCGGTTAATGATAAACCGGTCAGCGATGGTCTCGATTTTCAATTCAAAACCTCTGATGAAAAGGTCAAAATCATCTTCAAAGATGAAAATGAGACCCTATTTGTTATAAAATTCAATGATTTTGAAGCAATGGATTTGGGGCTTACGTTTGATGAAGGAAAGATCAAGACCTGCAAATGCAATTGCGTTTTTTGCTTCGTGGCTCAACAACCCAAAGGGATGCGCCGTTCATTATATATAAAAGATGAAGATTACCTCCTTTCGTTTACTCATGGTAATTTTGTTACCTTTTCCAATACCACCGATGAAGAGATTGAAAGAATAATTGAACAGCGTATGTCGCCAATCTATGTTTCAGTTCATGCCACCGATGAAGAACTTCGCCAGAACCTCATTCGCAGCCGCAGGCCTCGTCTTATTATGCCCCTGCTCAAACATCTTGGTGATAATGGCATCGAAATGCATACCCAGGTAGTTCTTGTTCCGGGGTTAAATGATGGCCCCTATATGGAAAAATCAATCAATGACCTTGTCGCTTTGCACCCGAGAGTTAGGACTCTGGCTGTTGTTCCAGTGGGGCTTACCAAGTATCGCGAAAAATTAACAAAACTGAGAAATTACACCAAAGAAGAATCTATCGAGATAGTCGATTACATTGAAAAAAGACAGAAAGAGTTTTTAAAAGAAAAAGGAACAAGGTTTGTCTGGCCGGCTGATGAATTTTATGTCATGGCCGATAGTGAATTCCCCGGACAATCTGAGTATGAAGAAATGGATCAGATTGAAAACGGCATTGGTTTGGCCAGAGAATTGATAACGCAATTTAACCGTAAGAAGAGGCATCTTAATAATATTTCCTCTAATAAACGAGTCCTCTTTATGACCGGACAATCCTCGGTGAAATTATTGAATGATAATATAGCTATCTTTGTCAGAAATGAACTGAACCTCAAACTTGACATTGAGATGGTTGCCAATCGATTTTGGGGAGAGTCTGTAACTGTGTCGGGATTATTGACTGGAAGAGATATGCTGAATGTGATTCATAAAAATATTGATAGCTATGATAAATTTGTCATACCTCCTGACTGCCTGAACAGTGATGCTCTTTTTTTGGATAATATGTCCTATAATGATTTTTGTGAACAGGCAAAAAAGGAAGTCATTATTGGTGATTATGATGTCGCTCAGACTATCAGGGAAGTATTTGTATGAGCCTACCTACAGTCGCCATAGTTGGACGCCCCAATGTTGGGAAATCATCCCTTTTTAACCGCTTTATTCAAAAAAAATTAGCTGTTGTCGATCCCCAGCCGGGAGTGACTCGTGATCGTAATTATGCTATTTGTGACTGGTGTGGAGTTGATTTTCGTCTGATTGATACCGGGGGTATGGTTCCCGATGCCGAGCAAATGATGGATCAGTTTATTTATGATCAGACAGAATTTGCCATGGCCGAAGCTGATCTCATCCTATTTCTTGTAGATACCAAAACCGGGGTTGACGATGTTGATAAAATAATAGCAAAACGCTTTAATCAAAGCAAGCAGCCCTGTCTGCTTGTAGCCAACAAAGCCGATAGTGATTGGGAAGAATCGGAAGTTTATGAATTTCTTTCGCTGGGATTAGGCGAGGCATTTCCCGTCTCTGCTACGTTAGGAAGAGGGATAGGGGATCTCCTCGATAAATTAATAACCTATTTTCCTGAACAACCTGAAGAACAAAAAAATATTGATGATGCCATCAGAGTGGCGGTGGTTGGCCGTCCCAATGTCGGGAAATCTTCCTTCATAAATAAACTTACCGGCCAGGAGAGATTGATTGTTACCCCGATTGCCGGAACAACACGGGATGCGGTTGATACTTATTTCGAATATGAAGGTCAACCATATGTTCTGGTAGATACTGCGGGGCTTCGCCGAAAATATAAAGTTCACGAAAATATTGAATTCTATACCACTTTGAGAACAAGCCGGGCAATCGAAAATTGCGATGTGGCGGTTGTAATGATCGATGCGGTTAATAAGGTAACTTCTCAGGATCAAAGAGTGTTGGAAGAGGTCATGAGTACACGTCGGGCAACGGTGCTGGTCGTCAATAAGTGGGATTTGATTGAAAAAGACACCAAAACCGCTGATGAATTTACAAAATCAGTCAATGAAGTTCTGGCTATGTATTCCTTTTTACCTATTATGTATATATCTGCCCTGTCAGGCCAGAGAGTCGCAAAAGTACTTTCCATTGTGAAAAGTGTTCATGAAGAAAACCACAAAAGAATTCCAACCCCTGAACTGAATGACTTTATCCAAAAAGTAGTTCAGCGCAATAGTCCCCCGTCTCGAAAGGGGAAATATATTAAGTTCAATTATGCCACTCAAACGGAAGTTGCTCCCCCAACTTTTGTCTTTTTTGCCAACCACCCCACGTTAATAGATAAATCATATATGCGCTATATAGGTAATCAGCTCCGGGAGCAATTTGGTTTTCTCGGCGTCCCTTTCCGACTCAAATTCAAAAAAAAGTAGGGTAGCACGGCTACTTTTATTTTTGTTGGATTAGCCTGTTCAACATTTAAATATCCCAATTACTCAACAAATTTTACTCATTGACGATAACAATGGTATGTCAGTATCATTAAATGTACAGGACCGGCTGGAACAGCTTGAAGCCAGGCTGGAATCCCAAAAAGCAGAACTCCGTGATTTGGCGACGATGGGGGCAGTCATTACCTCCATTCAGGATATCAATTCAGTCCTTTCGGTTGTGATGGATATGGGCGTCCGCCTTGCAGGCGCTGAAGTCGGTATGATCATGCTCGAAGAGCAGGGCGAACTTAAATTAAAGATATCTTGGGGCCTGAATGAAGAAATCATTAGAAGATTATAATATGACAATGAAAGTGATATACCCTCTTACTGTTTCCAGAATCAGG
>JBDRQG010000167.1:0-2907 GCA_043826475.1 bacterium | reverse complement strand
ATAAAAAAATTTAATATAAAAATTATAACAAATATCTGATCTCTAATTATTCGAAGGATTGCATATCAAGCATAATTTTAAAAAGTGCCATGGAGATAGGAGTTAATGAAAAAAAGTAATTCTTAACGCCGGGCGAATTTATGAAATAAACCAGGAGAATAAGCCATGAAGGAAAAAAAAATTGAATTTAACCCTTGCACGTTAGCTGTGCTACTTTTGGTTTTGTTCGGTGTGCAATGTTTGTCTATTGCCGAAGCAAATCCTTTTATAGCACAAGTAGCCAACAGTTATGATGATGCAGAGGAGACTGCATCAGGAAATATTTACCGAACCAATACCAAACTCCAATTGGTCTATGATTCAGCTTATGACGATTACGAATGGTTTAAACGGCGAGGTAATCAGACTGTCGGTTTAAGATTTACAGATATAAATATTCCAAAAAATGCCACAATTACAAACGCCTATCTTGAATTTACTGCCAATGGATCAAGTTCAGGTACGACAAATTTGACGATAACCGTACAAGAAGCCGATGATCCTCCAACTTTTTCAACCAGCGACAATGATATCTCTTCACGGATAAGTTCAGACCCAACGGCTATTAGTTGGTCTATTGTCGAATCATGGTCAGATGGTGAGACAAAAAAATCTCCTGACATCAGTGAACTTGTCCAGAGTCTTGTCAATAGAAGTAAGTGGGAAAATTTTAATGCCATGGTTTTTATCATAACGGGAACGGGAAAAAGAAACGCAAGTTCCTTTGATTCGCAAAGCTCACCACCATTACTTTATGTAGAGTATACGGAAGGGGGGAGCAGCGGCGCTAAGGTTACGGGAAGGATTTACTACAATGGCAGCGGCGTTGGTATGGCGCAAGTGACACTATACGGCAGTGCAGTGGGCAAAACATATACGGATGAAAATGGAGATTATATGTTTGATAATCTGGGTTCCGGAGACATTACAATCGTTCCTGAAAAGGCAGGTTTCGCATTCTATCCACAATCAAAGGAGGTTACGACAAATTCCGGTTCAACTTCCAATGCAAACTTTGGAGTGGTTTGGACTTACGATGGAACGGTTGAAGAACATTGGATCTCCGCACCGTTAGTAGACGTCTATAAACCATATCCTGCAACCGCGATTGAGTTATTAGGGGATAAAGAACAATTTCTGATCCTAAGAGATGGCTTGTTCTGGTATCTGAATCAAGACGGTGACTGGTCTATTAGTGGTGATCTGAAAAATACTTGGGATAATGCAAATGTACCCAAAGTAAATGGATATGTGCCAACAGAAAATATTTCTGCTCAGTTTTATATTGAATCAACAAAGCAATTAACAATTGTTAGAAGTGCTATTCAGCCCATGTATTGGACATATGATTGGGACATAAATGGTAGTAGTGGCGGTTGGGTGGATTCCGGATATCTTATAAATTTGTGGGGGACAGCTCCTGAAGTAAACGGAAGTAATCTTTATGAAGACGGCGGCCCCACAGCCGTAACATACCTGAAAGAGTTTGATGCCTATTTTATCGTAAAAAATGATGTCTACTGGCTCCGAAAAAATAATTCCTGGATCAAGTCAGGAACGTTGAGTTCATTATTTAAAGATGCGCCAACTGCAATCACTTCAGGTTGTGATGAACAACCGATCGATAATATAACGGGGATGTTTTATATAAGTGATACAGATATGATTGCTCCCGATTACGGGCAACGAATTACAATGATAAGCGAAACTTGTACAAATATCAGTAACGGCGCTAGCTGGACAAGGCATCTATACGATGAATACAATAATAGCACTCTCGCTCCTGGTCCTGATGGCATCCCGGATATGTTCATCAGTCAACCAGACCCAGACCCTCAGCCGTATTTGCATTCCATATCAATAAGCTGTGATGATGTATCCCAAATCGGGTCATTAAAAGTCGGTGAGAGCCTTGGATTTTCAGCCATTTGCAGAGACCAGAACAATGATGAAATGAATAACGTTTCACTGCACTGGACAATTTTACCCACCGTGAGCGGGACAATAGCTAGTGGCAATAATTCTATGACGCTCACAGCAACAATCCCAGGCACTTACACACTCCAGGTTAGTTGTAATGGCATTATTTCAAATGTTATTTCCGGAAACATTTTGGGAAACCAGTATGGTGAGACAGTCGCATTGGATGTCCCAATCACCGGCAGTTATGACGATGCAGAGGAGACCGAATCAGGGGCTATTTTCCGGACCAATACCAAGCTCCAACTGGTCTACGATTCAACTGCTGACTGGTTTGTACCACGGGGTAATCAGACTGTAGGTTTGCGGTTTGTAAACGTGGATATTCCCAAAAACGCAACCATTACAAATGCCTACCTTGAATTTAGTGCCTATGGATCAGACTCAGGTACGACAAACTTGAAGATAACCGTGCAAGCAGCCGATGATCCTCCAACTTTTTCAACCAGCAGCAATAACATTTCTTCACGAATAGGCACCAACCCGATTGAGGTTAATTGGAATAGTGTCGAGTCATGGACAGACGGCACTTCATACAAGTCTCCCGAAATCAAATTTCTCGTTCAGAGTCTGGTGAATCGGTCTGGCTGGATTGAAGGGAATGCCATGGTTTTTATCATAACGGGAACAGGAAAAAGAGCTTCAAGATCCATAGATTCGATAAGTTCAAAAGCACCATTGTTGCATGTTGAATATCAAACCGGTGGCTCAGATACTGATCCTACCAGTGGTCCCAGTACTGTCAAATATTATTATGATGATCTGGGGAGAGTGTTTCGAGTTGTAAATGAAGTCAATTGAAATATTAAAGGACTATATTTTCATGCATAAACATAAATTTATTATTCGGGAGTGAAAATATCATGATAAATCGATCAAAAAAATTTT
>JBDRQG010000166.1:0-6228 GCA_043826475.1 bacterium | reverse complement strand
CAGGCCTGATTGACAATTTGTTTCACTCTCCAAACTCACCCTTAAAAGTTAATTTAATAGAGACATTAAAAAGATCAATATTATCGATAAGTAGAGGATCACGATTATATGTTACATGGGTAAGGAAATATAGATTACCTTCTTTGTAAAATCTTCGAATATTTGTCATATTTCATAATATAAAAAATAGATTTACTTCATTCAAGAAAAATTGTCGAAACCACAGTTTCGATCTACAAAACTTCTGAATGCAAATCGTTAACAGACACCGAGTTAATATGATTACCTTCCCAGCTAATTATTTTCTTAATTTCTGAATAATGTATGTAAATAGTAATACTAAAAGATAGTAGATTATACAATTCAATATACATAGTGTAATTAGACTATAATTATGAATGGTTTCCCATGATGGCTGCAAAATTAACATTAATAATGTCCCTGGAGCAAGTATCATAACCGGAAAGATTGTATATCCTTCTGCCATTCCAATAGAGATAATAATGATAATTATAAAAATCGGAATTGAAATTAAAAATGCCATCAACATAGTGTTTCTATTACTCTTAATATTTCTCATTAATCCTCTCAGATTATAATAAATAAATAAAACTATACCACAAATACTAAATGGGTAGCCCATCCGCTTGCTGTGGGTTTACTGTTCTCTTTGTTTATTGATAATAATATAGCATTCTTCGTCTATTTACAAATGAAAATGGCAGAGCCGATAATTGGATAATGGTTCTGCCCTACGTTGCTGGCTGGAAGGGCTGGAATGAGCACAGGTTAACAAGTAACTAGATCAAATAAATACTAACATTTTTGTTTAAAGTCTTATAATCCAGTCATTTCCTCCTCTTAATTGGCTATTCCTGTGCAAAAATTGAGCAAACCTTTTCACACTTAAATTACTCTTATTAAACAATTTCCATTATTATTAAAAAAAAGATTAAATAGATCTATTGCCTTACAATACTTTATAAGACAATAAAGTGTCAAATAATTCTCTTAAAGGAATTCTTTTCCAAATATTGGGGATTTGGATGTTGTGGAACAATTATTGCTGATCTATTTATGAACAGTAGGTAATGTAGAAAGAAATAGTGGTATGCATAACAAGTTTGTAAATCAGGTCAACATGGAATTGAAAAGGGCAGAGAGGTACTCTGTTTTTATTTCTATTGTCATAATGGATCTCTCCTTTCTTGAAACCTACCTTGAAAAGAATGAATCAGAGCCGGTTAAGGCTGTACTTAATAAAGTACGCGAATCAATCAGAGTCATGGATTTTGTCTCTCCTTTGGAGGGAAATAAGATCGGCCTACTTTTTCCTGAAACAGCTCGCCAGGGGGCTGAGATTGCCGGGCGGAGGATTTCGGAGATTATCAGGGATTATTTTTCAAAAGAGGATAAATTGTCGCTTGACCGGGTAATACCGTTCCAGATGGCCTCTTACCCCGATGCGGCCGGTACTATTTCTGTCTCGGATTTTTTAAAAAATTACTCGATTAATTCTTTGAATTGATTTATAATTTAAAGCCTTTATAAAAAAAGATCGCTCATCCCCTCAGAGCGATCTTTTTTTATTTTTATTGTAACAAAACAAATCAGGGTTTAACCACAACTTTTCCATGTGCATCAGATCCGGCGATATACCATAGATATACCCCAACTGAAACCTGGGTGCCATTGTTGTTTTGAAGATTCCAGACCCATTCATCGGATACATTTTCCTGAATCAATACTGTCTCTCCCGAAACGGTTTGAATTAAGAGGTCATTTTTCTCAGGCGGAAGAACGAATGTAATCGTTTCGCCGAGATGAACCGGGTTTGGAGCGGCATAAGCGGCGAATTGAATATGAATTTTAGCTGCAGGTGAATAGGGGTAATCATTGGCTTTAACGCGCCAGAAATAATCCTGACCGGTTTCGAGCTCTTGCTCAACCTGCCAGGTAGTCTGATCACCCTCATCTTCAGGTATAGGGCTGGAGAAGGTGACGATGTTGTACATAAAGGTATCAGTAGCCACTTCGAAGTAATAATTTTTTGTTCCGGCTATATTAATATTATTGGCAACTAAGGTTGGTGTCGTAGTTAAAATAGTAGTTCCTCCGGCAGGTCCCCCGATCCCGGTTGTGTATTCATTTTCGCTGGCAGCGAAATCAACATAATTAAAATAACCTATCGATGAAAAATTGGTAACATTCTGGCCGTCTTTGGCTCTTACCCGCCAGAAATATGTTTCCCCATCAGCGAGATTAAGGTCAAATTCAGCGCTGGTTTCCAAGGCCGTTTCAGCTACATCAAGCATCCAGGCGATAGTGTTATTAAAATCAGGGTCATCTGACATAAAGAAATCATAGGTAACAATATCATTTTCCGGATCGATCGAATTTTCAATAGTAAGCACAATCGGTGTTCCGATAACGGTTTCCCCGTTAGTCGGAGAGACATGGGTGGGTATCATAGGCGGATTATTTATTATTACTCCCAGATCGACGCTGAACTCAGTCAATGATGTCCAATTGGAATAATAAATACCATCAGAGCATCGAGCCCGCCATTGATAGGACAAGCCGTTTGTTAATGGTGTTGTCACTGTCCATCCAGTAATTGTAGTTCCTTCGGTTATTCCAAAACCAGCTGCAACCTGTGTCACACCTGATTGATTAAAGACCTGGAAATCATATGTCAACGGATCCCCTTCGTTATCGACTCCGTTTAAGACTATTAGAACCGGATTGAGGGAACTAACAGTTGAACCTTCGGAAGGATTTTGAACCTGGGGCGCCTGAGGAGCATTCTGGTTCGATGATTCAACATTAAAAGTTCTTGTTATGCTGTATGCTGAATATCCTATACCATCGGTGGCTCTCACACGCCAGTAATAGAGGGAATTGTTGGTAAGGGGATCTGAGACTACCCAGTTGATAATACTGGCCGTATCATTAACCTGTCCAGCCGATGACAGACTTGAGAAACTTGATGATATAGAAACTTCGAATTCGTATGTTACATCTGTTCCGTCGGGGTCATTTACTCCGGTTATTGAAAGGGTAGGGGTGAGGGTAGTGACAGTACCGCCATTTTCTGGAGCAACCAGTCCCGGAGTTGGGGGAAGATTGTTTGGGGTATGGAAATAAAATGGTCCGGCCCAGTTTGATTCGGCTGACCCATTAGAGCATTTTACCCGCCAGTAATAGAATTTCCCTCCCTGAAGCAGGGTGGTTATGTTGGTGCAGGTAGATGATAAACCTTCAGCAACGTTGCTGTTGACGGCGACAAGGCTACTTAGGGACGCATCGGCATATAATTCAAAAGTATAAACCTGAGGATCGGTACAGCCCTGATTTGGAATTGAATTTGTAATACATAATTGAGGCGATCCTGATAATATACCTGTTCCATTAGCAGGAGATTGCAGAGAGGGAAGTCCCGGAGGTGTCAGGCATTCATTGCCGCTGCTGAGATCGACATAGGTGAAATTAGTTGTGGTAGAATAATTTGAGAATGAGACACCATCAAAAACCCGGCACCGCCACCAGTATTGCTGCCCATTAATAGGTGTGTAAGAGTTGAACACAGCGGATGTTCGAGGCGATTCCTCGGTTACATTAACAACAGAATCGACAATATTAGTGAAGGTATTATTTGTACTCAGATAAAAATGATAGGTCAGAGGATCACCATCATTATCACTACCGTTATTGACTACTAAAGTAAATGGCTCCGAAGTAATGGTTTCATTATCCGCCGGTGTATAATTAACCGGAGGATTGGGGGGGCTGTTGAAAGTAAATGTCCGGGTGGTAGACCAGGTACTGGTATCATTAAGAACGGGATCGATAGCCCGGCAGTGCCAATAATATGTGGTAAGGTTATCCAGTCCTGAAAATGTAGATAGAACAACATTCCCGGAAACAGATCCTGTCTGGAATAACGGGGTTGGGAAATTTGAGTTTATATCAAGGGCAAACTGATAAACCGGAGTGTTGGCTGAGACAACAGTAAAACAACTCAATGTAGCCGATCCATTAACGGAATCGACAACAATGCTGCCTGTAATCGGAGCTTCAATATTCCCGCCGCTATCATCTTGGGTGGCAGCCTGAAGAACATTAGAAATGATCGACCAGTTGGGAATTTCATCGGCTGTCTTAATAGCAATATAGTAGTTTGTATTGGGCAATAATCCATTTATAGTATATGTCTCGGTAGAGCTGGCGACTTTCGGGGATGGCTCACCAAATGCCTGCGATGCAGCTCCCCAGTTGCCTTCATTGATAACTGAAGTGGAATATCTGATATCGTATGAAGTAGCCGTACCGGTATAATCATCATCGCCGGGAGCCGTCCAGGTAATAGTTATCGAGGTAGGAGTAGAACTGGCTAATATAATCTGAGCCTGGGAATTAGAAAATCCAACCATCAATAACATCGACAAAATAGTCAAAATTTTCCATAAGGGGTTAATTTTTTCTGGCAAGAATTTTATTCCGGTCGTCATTTTATTCATAAAGAAATCTCCGTTATCATAAATATATCCCATAAATCGGGTTAAAAGCTCATTCCCTTAATAGTTGTCTGCATTTATACCCGGTCGGACCACAAAAAATGCAATTTATCCTTTAGATTAGCCATTTTTTCATACACTTGTCAAGCCATACTAACACGATAATTCATAGAAAATTTGACCATTTTGACCCTGAACACCCAAAGGCATATTAGCCTTCGGGTGTTGTCTCCAGATCGTTAATGGCGGCAGGAGGAGTGGTATCACCTGTTGTCGAGGCACTTAGTATATTTGAAAGCCCCGACCAATTGGGAACCTCGTCGGCTGTTTTAATGGCTATATAATAAGCTGTATTTAGCGCAAGTCCTTCTATCGTAAAGGTTTCATCACTACCTGCCGCCTGTGGAGCATTTTCTCCGGTAACCTGAGTTGCCAAATCCCAGTTTAACTCGGTAATTGGAGAAGTTGAATATCTGATATCATATTCAGAGGCCGTTCCGGAACTGCCATCATCACCGGGAGCAGTCCAGGAAATTGAAATCGAACTGCTAGTAGAGACAAGAGCAATTAAGTCATCGATATCAGCTGGAGCATTTTCTTCGGCGGATGTTGTTCCGCTAACAACATTGGAAAGACCCGAAATGTTAGGAATTTCATCAGAAGTCTTTATGGCGAAATAATAGGTGACCTCAGGGGTTAAATTGGAAACAACAAAAGATTCACTACTTCCGGCTATACTCGGATTTGGTTCTCCTGTTAATTGTGTAGCAAAATTCCAGTTGAGGGCACTAATTGGCGAGGTTGACATTCTAATGTCATACTCTGTTGCTGTTCCAACTGAGCCATCATCACCGGGAGCGGTCCAGGCGAGAGAGGCTGAAGTACTATTGATATTTGTTATATGAAGATCAGCGATATCCGAGGGGGCTTCCTGTTCAGGATCAGTAGTGGCTGAGGCTATATTTGAAATCACTGACCAGTTGGGAACTTCGTCTGCTGCTCTGATCGCAAAATAATAGGTCGTACCGGGATTAAGATTTTCAACTACAAAAAATTCAGCAGTACCGGCTATCTGCGGATTGGGTTCGTTGCTAACCTGAGAGACTGATCCCCAATTGGCATCATTGATCACCGAAGTGGAATATCTTATATCATATTGCGAGGCCGTCCCGACATTATTATCGTCACCAGGAGCGGTCCAGGTCAGAGTGACTGAATTGGAACTGTTGCTTGCGGCAGCTAATCCTGCGTAAGAAGGCGAGGCGGTTAAAATAAAAATAGCGGATATGAATAATACAAAAACGATTGAAACTTTGCAGTAACTTGAAAGAAATTTTGAAATTGAATTACAAGTTGTAATTGACGTCATCCTTAAACCTCCATTTTATAGAATTATACATTCTATCGTAATGCAATTGTCGGGCCGGATGGTGATGGTAATTGTATGGCGTTAAACAACATCAAGTTAGGATGTAAATTGAAGGAGAAATAATAATAAAACAACCGATGGTTGTTTCAGAATTGAACAGGTGTTTCATTAATGAAACAGTTGGAAGCAGATCTATATAGTTTATTTGTATTATAATTGACCTCATCTATTTAATTATCTGATTTTGAGTTATGGTGGATATCCCTAATTTTATTTGGATTATTTCTAATAATTTCTTATTTTAACAATCAAAGAGAATTTTATTTTTTAAGATTTTATTTC